>CAYHKQ010000013.1:10163-37167 GCA_964357255.1 uncultured Elusimicrobia bacterium | reverse complement strand
ACCTGACCCGTCGCTTCATCAGGCCGGACCGTAAGCCGCCGGTTGGGCGGCAGGACGGAGGAGCTTGTCACTAAAATCACCGGGATTCCCAACGCCGGCCCGTCGCTGTCCCCGGTAGCGGACGACGGCACAAAACCGTGCCGGGCCAAATCCGTAAATACAAAAATTCCGCCCGCCTGTTCTGATCCCCGCTAAGATCCCAGCCAATCGCGCCACGTCTCTTGCCGCGTTGGGCGAGGCGCAAGCTTCAACCTTGAAAGCGCCTGACGGAAACCCCCAAAATCCTGGCTCGGCAGGAACGTTCCTTCCTCGATCCGGTCGGAAAAACTCAAAACGCCCAGGGAGGCTCCGGGAATCGCGCCATGCAAGGCCCGGGCGGCCGCCTGGGCCGCCTGTTGAGCGCGCTCCAAAGCCGTCAGGCCGGCGATGTCCTTGTGCCCCATTGAATAAGACACGTCAAAAACGAACCAAAAAATATTTTTCTCCTTGTTTTGGCCGGCCATGGAACCCAAAAATCCCCGCAGATAAGGCTTGGATAAAGAGAAAAAAATAAAAGCTATGGCCAATGCGCGCAAGACAGCTAAAATAACATCGCGCAGGCGCCGGCCCGGCCGTCGCGATTCGAGAATTTGGCGCAAGAGCCGCACATTGCTGAAAAGAAACGCCGCCCCCTGGGCGCGGCGGCGATAAAAATGAAGAGCAAACACCGCGGCCGCCCGGCCCACGGCCGCAACCGCGGCCCAAGGATAAAGAAATCTCAAGATAGGCATTGATTAAACCAAGGCCAAGCGCCGGCTCAAATAATAAGAAAGGGAATTGGCTAGGTCTTGGTCGGTCCGCCAACATTGATAATCAATCGAGCGGCGCGCCAAACGCAAGCGAAGTTCGCGGTCTTCCTCGGCAAAGCGCCGGCGATAAGCCTAGCGGACCTGCGACCATTCCATCTCAAGCGGCGGCGCTGTTTCAGTCTCGAGAGAACTCACGCGGGCTAAACCGGAGGCAATGCCCAGTTCCTCCTCAAAAGGATCAAGAATCCTGAAAGCCAAAATTTCATGGCGCCGGAGCGCTAAGGCTTCCATGGCCAAGGCCACCTGCTCCGACCCCTCGCCAAGAAAATCGGAAAAAACCGCGACCAGCGATGAACGTCCCGTCCGCTCCGCTAGGCCGGCCCAACTCTTGGCATAGTCCGTGCGCTCGCCAAAATCATGAAAGTTATCAAGCACCTCCACGCTACGGGACAAATTCTCCCACGACGCTCGCGCCTCGACCAAACTCACCAAGCCGTCGGCAAAAAGCGCCAGGCCGCACGCGTCATGCGATTTTAAGGCGAGGTAGGCCAGTCCCAAGGCGGCACGGCAAGCATAACCCCATTTATCAGAAGCGCTCCCCGGCCCTCGAAAAGTCATGGATCGGCTCGCGTCGAGAACAATCCAAAGCGTGTAATTGGTTTCCCCTTCGTAGGAGCGCAAGTAGTAGCGGTCGCGCCGGCCATACACTTTCCAGTCAATCCGGCGTAAATCATCGCCCGGCGTATAGGCCTTGTAATCAACAAACTCCATACTCGCGCCGCGCATCACAGGGCTAGCCAAGCCCCCCGAAACATTGCCACGCTGAGCCCGGCGCGGCACAAGACGCAAACCATCAAGGCGGGAGAGAAGATCGGGATCGAGATAAGAGGGCATGCCCTCAACTCAAAACTTCGCAGACTTCACAATTTCAGCCACAATCTCGTCCACGGAGCGGCCTTGGGCATGGGCGCGAAAATTCAAAATCACGCGGTGACGTAAAACAGCCAGGGCGCAATCAAACAAATCCTCGCGCGAGGGAGCGACGCGTCCGCTTAAAATCGCCTTGGCTTTGGCGGCCAGCACCAAGGCCTGGCTCGCGCGGGGGCCCGCTCCCCAGGCCACCCACTCGCGCACCGAGGCGAGCGGCGAATCAGCCGGCCTGGTTTTTCGAGCCACGTCAACGGCCAGTTCCTCTAAATGATCCGCCACCGGCGCTTGGCGGATCAAGGACTGAATTTCCAAAACCTCCTCGGCGCCGAGAACCTTGCAGGCGCGGGGAATTTCCCCGGACGTCGTCCGGCGCACAATTTCAAGCTCCTCGCGTTCGCTGGGATAGTTAATTCTGATTTCAAAGAAAAAACGGTCCAATTGAGCCTCAGCTAAAGGATAGGTTCCCTCTTGCTCGATCGGATTTTGCGTGGCCAGAACGAAAAAAGGCTGAGGCAAGGGATATGTAATGCCATTATAAGAAACCGAACCCTCCTGCATGGCCTCGAGCAAGGCGGACTGAGTTTTCGGCGGCGTGCGGTTGATCTCATCAGCCAAAAGAAGATTCGTGAATACCGGGCCCTGAATAAAACGAAAACGCCGTTCCTTGGTTTTTTGATCCTCCTCCAACACCTCGGTCCCTGTGATATCCGAAGGCATAAGGTCCGGAGTAAATTGAACGCGCCGGAAGGTGAGGTCCAAGGCCTGGGCGAAGGTAGACACCATCAAAGTTTTAGCCAACCCCGGCACGCCGACCAAGAGCGCATGGCCACGGCATAAAAACGCGATCAGAAGACGCTCGATAACCTCATCCTGCCCCACAATGACCTTGGCGATTTCAGCCTTGAGCCTCCCCACGCGCTCCAATAATTCATCCAGTTTCTTGTTCGCCATTGCAGTCACGCCATTACTTTAGCCTGAATCCGCGCCTCTGGCAAGAGGCTGATAAAAAAAACAAAAACTCCCTTTAAGAAATCATGGAAGGAAAGGTTCTCCTGGCCGGCCTGTCGTTTTCTTTAAAACAGCCACCAGGGGATCGCCTGGATTGATTTGCCGAGTTTTTCGGGCTGCCTAAAATTGCCGACCACATAGCCTTTGGGGCAGTTATATTCATCCATAAAAGAAACGAGGTTGGTAAGCTTTATATTGGCGGTTGAATCGGCAAATTTGATCTCAATGGGAATAAGTCCATTTTTTGTATCCACCACCAAGTCCACCTCGGCCCCGGCCGCTGTTCGCCAAAAATACATTTTGTAATCCGGTTTAAAATAATCAAAGCGCCGGAAAAGCTCTAGGATGACCCAATGTTCAAAAAGACGTCCGCCATCAAGCTTAACAAGGCCTTCTTCAAACGGCATGGAGGCGGCGGCGTTTCGGACGCCGATATCAAAAAAATAGAGTTTGGGCGTGGCGATTAAGCGCTTGCGGGCATTTCTGAGATAAGGCTCTAGGGGAATGGCGATAAGCGTGTCCACCAGAATGGAATAATAATTTTTGACCGTGTTTAAGCGTAAGCCGACATCTTTAGCCAGTTTTTGATAATTAGTCGTGTTTCCCGATTCAAGAGCAGCCAATTCGATGAAACGCGAGAAACCGTCTAATGAACGCACGAGCGCCTCAGCCTGTATTTCTTCCTTAAGGTAGGTTAGGGCGTAACTTTGAAGAAGGGGCGCTCTGGTTTGGGGTGGCCCGGAAAGAATTCCTGGAAGGCTACCCCAAAACAAAAAATTCTCCTCCTTGGGTCGTGTCATGCGAGCATGCGCCACAACAAGGGCGAAGGGGCTTAGGTCCGGATCGGGCACGGCAATTCCCATTTCCTGCCAAAGCAAGGGATGAAGGTTTTTGACAATCACCCTGCCCGGCAGCAAATTGGCCTGAGCGCGTTTGAGTTTTCTGGCCGAGGATCCCGTGGCAATCAACTTGAAACGTTTTTTGTTGTGATCGTAAAGTGATTGGCAGTCATCGAGAAGTTGGGGAAGTTTCTGTATTTCATCGATAAAAACGCTTAGAGATTGCGAAGGTTTCAGGGCGTCAAGTTTTGATTGGGCCTGGCGTCTAAAAAGCCCCGAGTCTTTAAGGTAACTCTGGAAAACGCTGTAATCGGAAAGCGTTATGAGCCACGGCTTTTTCGCCTTCAAAATGCTTTCAAGGAGCGTTGTTTTCCCCACTTGCCTAGGGCCAAGCAGGATCAGGCCCGGCGGCTGGGCCAGATGTTCTTCAAGCATGGGACCAAGAACTCGTGAATACATCTACTATTAATCACGACTCATGCAAAATGAACTTTTCCGTCATTCCGGCGAAAGCCGGAATCCAGGATTTCCGACTGGACACCGGCTTTCGCCGGTGTGACAAATTTATAATGTAGGGCGATTTGCATGAGTCGTGTATTAATATAACATATAAATGCATTTTTACAATGTAAATATGCAGTTATTCAGATCTTCCCCCCGTCGTCATTGCGAGCCTCGGGCGAAGCAATCTCATAAAGGAGTTCCCTATGAGATCGCCACGGCCCTGCCTGCGGCAGGTCCTCGCGATGACAGAATGGGAAAGTTCTAGCAGCGGCTCCAAAAAAGGATATGCTATGGCTGTTCGGCAATACGGCGATAAATTCAATTCTGGAGGTCTCATGAATCTGCCTAAAGACGATCCCATCGTTGTTACGGACGGCATCCGCTCGCCGATCGGCCATGTGGCCAAATCCCTGGCGAATCTTGAAGCCTCGGACCTTTTGAGCCAGACCGTCAAACAACTTCTCGCAAAATTAAAAATAAATCCCGTGGTGATTGACCATTGCGTGGTGGGCTGGGTGGGACAGGACGTCAGAGCGCCCAATATCGCGCGCGTGACGACTTTAAAAGCGGGTTTAAGAAAGGAAATCCCCGGCTTCACCGTGCAATGCAATTGCGTTTCCTCCATCGAGGCTCTCTCCTCGGCCACGCGGCTCATTATGGCGGGCGAGGCCGAGGTGGTCATGACCGGCGGGGTGGAAATCATGTCGAATTTTCCCTACGCCATTCAAGGCTCGCGGGCCAACAAAAACTTGCGCTCGCTCGAAACCGTCAAAACAAAATGGCCCGAACTCTGGGGCGCCGAGGGCGTCACCATTTCCGACACCACGGAACAGGGCCTGAGCGACCCGGTGCGGCTCATTAATATGGCCGGGACCGCGGAAGTCTGCGCCCAAATGTATGATGTGTCCCGCCAGGAGCAAGACCTATACGCGCACGAGTCCTTCAAACGTTGCGTGGCCGCCGAAAAACGAGGATTCTACGCCACGCATACCTACCCAGTGGTTCACAACGGCCAAACCCTGCTTGAAGCGGACGAATACCCGGCATTGCGCGCGGGCCTCGCGGAAAAACTCGCGCTTATCCAAAAAGCGCCGGTTCTCTTCGACTCTCCAGCGTACACGTTCCAACAGTTCTTGAAACAATTCGGCCATTATATCGAAGGCAAGCGCGTCAACGGCTCCTCTAAAGCCACGGTCACGCTGTTTAATTCCTGCTCGCGAAGCGACGGGGCCGCGGCCGCGATTGTCACCAGGCTTTCAAAAGCCAAAAAACTCGGCCTGCCGGTCCGGGCCATCATCCGCTCCTGGAGCTACTACGGCAATGACCCTGCCCACATGGGGGTCGGCCCGGCCCTGGCCACGAACGAGGCGCTCGAGCGTTCCGGGATCAAATTTGAACAATTAGATCAAATCGAATTGCATGAGCCCTTTGCCGCCACCGTGCTTTCCATCTTCAAACTCGGCCAACAAAAATATGGGCATAACTGGCAAGCCAAGTGGCTGGAAAACCGCGTCAATCCCAATGGCGGCACATTAGCCCTTGGGCATCCCTTGGCCGCCACGGGATTGCGGCTCCTGCTCAATTTGATTTACGCCTTCAATGAAAATCCGTCATCCCGATACGGCCTTATTTCGGGTTGCTCCGGCGGCGGCATCGGCGCCGCGATGATCTTTGAGAAGGGATAAAACAAGCGATAGGACAAAATGGAAACTGCCGGCATAACCAAATCTCAAGCCAACTCTAAAACTCTTGAAGACCTTCTCGTTGAAAAACGAAAATTTGCGCCTCCCAAAAAATTCAAAGACGCGGCCAATATCAAAAACGCGTCCGTGTATAAAGAAGGAAAAAATTTCATCCGGTTTTGGGAAAAACAGGCCAAAAATCTCCTGTGGTTTAAAAAATGGAACAAAACCCTTGAATGGAAAGAGCCTTTCGCCAAATGGTTTGTGGGCGGCAAACTAAATGTGACCAGCAATTGCGTGGACCGGCATTTAGTCGGGGCGCGCAAAAATAAAGCCGCGATTATCTGGGAAGGCGAACCCGGGGACTCCCGCGTCCTGACCTACGCCCAGTTGGCCCGTGATGTCAATCGCTTCGCCAATGGACTCAAAAGCCTAGGCGTCAAAAAAGGCGACCGCGTGATCATCTACATGCCCATGATCCCGGAGCTTCCCGTGGCCATGCTATCCTGCGCCAAAATCGGCGCGCCCCATTCCGTGGTCTTCGGCGGATTTTCCGCAGAGGCGCTTCGCGACCGCATCAATGACTGCCAGGCAAAAATCGTCATCACTGCGGATGGCGGATGGCGGCGTGGCAATGTCGTGCCTCTAAAGTCCAACGCGGACGAAGCCTTAAACGGCGCGCCTGGCGTGGAAAAAGTCGTGGTTTATAAACGCCTCGGCCCCTCGCATCCCACGCCATGGACCGAGGGCCGTGATGTGGATTGGGAAAACTTGGTCAAAACCCAAAGCTCCGACTGTCCGGCCCAAGCGATGGACAGCGAAGACCTCCTCTATATCCTCTACACCAGCGGCACCACAGGCAAGCCCAAGGGCATTATGCATACCACGGCCGGCTATTTAACCGGCGTGCAGACCACGGCAAAATTCATTTTTGATTTAAAAGAGGAGGACGTCTATTGGTGCACCGCGGACATCGGCTGGGTCACCGGGCATAGCTACATTGTCTATGGCCCCCTGGCCAATGGCGCCACCACCGTAATGTATGAGGGCTCGCCGGACTGGCCCGAGAAAGACCGATTCTGGGCCATTGTGGAAAAATACGGCATCACCATTCTCTATACCGCGCCAACGGCCATCCGCACCTTCATGAAATGGGGTGAGAATTACCCTCGACAACGGGATCTCTCGAGTCTGAGGCTCTTGGGCTCGGTCGGCGAACCAATTAACCCGGAGGCGTGGATGTGGTATCACCGCGTCATCGGCAACAAAAAGTGCCCCGTGGTAGACACCTGGTGGCAGACCGAGACCGGCTCGATCCTAATTTCCCCCCTCCCAGGCGTGACCACCTTGAAGCCCGGCTCCGCCACAATTCCCTTCCCCGGCATTGAAGCCCAGGTAGTGGACCAAAACGGCAAAACGATCAAAACCGGCGCCGGTTATCTCGTCTTAACCAAACCCTGGCCCGCCATGCTCCGAGGCATCTGGGGAGACCCCAAACGCTATAAGGAGCAATACTGGAGCCGGTTCCCCGGCGTCTACTTCGCCGGCGACGGCGTCAAGCGCGACAAGGACGGCTATCTCTGGCTCTTGGGGCGCGTGGACGACGTGCTTAAAGTTTCGGGGCATCGCCTTTCCACGATGGAGATTGAAAGCGCCTTAGTGGACAACCCCAAGGTCGCGGAAGCGGCTGTGATCGGCAAACATCATGACGTCAAAGAAAACGCGATCGTGGCATTCGTCACCCTTAAAGAGAACGCGAGCAACGGCGCTGACGGCAAAGAAGCCATCATAGAAGAACTCAAGACGCATGTGGTCAAAAAAATAGGATCCATTGCCCGGCCTGACGAGATTCTTTTCACTGCCGAGCTTCCAAAAACCCGCTCCGGAAAAATCATGCGCCGCCTCTTGCGCGACGTAGCCGAAGGCCGAACCATGGGCGACACCACCACGCTCGCCGACCCCAACGTGGTCAAAGCCCTCAAAGAAAAATACGAACACCTGGAAGGATAAAAGGAAGCTATGAAGGCGGGGCGTAATTTTTACAGGCGTCCCGCAGGGCCTGTTTTTGCTCTTTGGGAAGAAAAACAGCCTCAACGCCGCCCAGGGCGAGTCGCCTTAGGTCCGGCTCGCTAAAGCCAAACTCCCGCGCGGCTGTTTCGTACTCATGAGTCAAATCAATCCCGAAAACGCCCGGGTCGTCGGTGCTAAGCGCCACGGGCACTCCCAACTCCAAAAATTTCGGCAAAGGGTGGTCCTGAATCCGGCGGATGGCCGATGTTCTTAAATTCGAGGTAAGATTAACCTCTACGGGAATTTTCCGGCGGGCCACCTCGCCAAGAATATCGGGGTACTTGGGAAGAAAAACGCCGTGGCCGATTCGATCAATGCCAAGTTCCAAAATTAATGGAAAATCCGGGCTCGGATACACCTCGCCGGCGTGAATGGTGGTGAACAAGCCCTGGCGCTTAGCCTCTTTAAAAAAATCAGCGAAATCAGCCAAGCCCCGAGCGGTTTCATAATTGGCCAAATCCAGGGCCACGACCCCTTGGTCCTTAAAACGTATCGCGGCGTCAAGCATGGCCTCGTTATCCTTCATGGGGCCATCCCTCAACATGGTCACGATCAATCCGCTTTGAACGCCGAAATCCTTCCGGCCGCGGGCCAACCCTTTTAAGGCGGCGCGCAAAACTGCGTCAACGCCGAAACCCTCGGCCGCGAGCAACGATGGGGCGAACCTGGTTTCAAAATAAAGAACGCTATTGAACCGGGCCTCCCGGCTGATCTCATAAGCCACGAGCTCGATCGCGCGAGAGGATTTGAGCAAGGGATAAATCGTGAAAAAAACGTCAAGGACTTCCTGCAAAGAATTTTTTTGTGAAGACACAACGGCTATTTTTTCAATCTCCTCGCGGCTTTTACGGGCCATCGGATGGGACTGCTCGCTGGCCAGACGCCGCGCCAAATCCGGACGCACGGATCCGTCTAGATGCAAGTGCAACTCGACTTTTGGAATCCGGCGGAGGCTGGAAATTTTACCTCTGGAACGCAACGAGGGCATTGCTAAAATTTTTTCCATCCGCTTGGAGTCTGACCGTAAGGCTGGGGCGGCGGCGCCATTGTCGGCGCCGACGAAAACAAAACACCCTGTTCTGAAGGGAACGGCGCGGAGCCGGGCGCAGACGGTGAATTAAAAGTTGAAACAGGGGAACCGGCGGAAGATGGCGGCGGCATGCCCTGGGGCGCGAACGTCATCGGCGACGGCTGGGCGCCGGGGCCCCCCGGCGGGTAACCCGTCATGGGAATCTGCCCCTGATTCGCCGGAAATCCCGAGGGCATGGCCGTGGAACCCGGGAGCAAGCCGCCCGGCGCCCCCGATGACGCGCCGACAAAGGGCGCAAAGGTCATGGGACTGGCCTCGACAGCGATGGAATTTTTGGCAACCGAACGGGGCACGGGAAGGCCGCGAATCGTAAAATTAATCTCGCGCAAAGCCTCCTGAATCTCCGGCTTTTCCTGCAAATTAAAAAATTTATCTTCATCGGAAAAAGCGTAATAAAGAATCCCCGTGGGCCTGCCTTCAAGAAAAAACTCAACGGATTTTTTTAAATCCGCCGGCTTTTGGGCAAGCGAGATCACAGCCCACCACCGCCGTCCCTCAAATTCCCTAAAAACATAACCCTTGAGATACGTGCGGAGTTTTCTGGGCTCTCCATAGCGTAGCACGCCGATGATGTCCGCGGTGTCCCTGTAAGCGCCGTACGCTTTAGCTGGAACCGCCGCCTTGTTGGAACGCTTGGGGCCGTAATTCAAATCGGAAATCGTGATAAAGGTGGGCCGCTTGGCGATGTCGCTCAAATGAATGAATTGATTAATCTGTCGCACTGTATCCGGCTTAACCTCATGCAGGTCCGGCTCGTCAATGATGTACCAATAACTGACGGCCGGATGGTTTGCCAGGGCATTGATGGTGGGCAAAATTTTAAGAGGCTCAAAAGGCCATTTGTAAATTCCAGTTAAGGCCTTGAGGCCGGCCGCCTTGACCGCGTCGAGTCTTTTGACAAGCTCCTCGGTCCCGACGTCCTCGCCCATCACCTCCACCGTGTCAATCCCCAGGCTCTTGACCATCTCATAAGAGCCCTGCGGCACATGGTACATGCCAATGGCCTCCACGGCGGCGGAAGATAAAGCCTGAAGATAGGAACAGTTGAGCAGATAAACGGCTGAGCAGATAAATGACAAAAAGAAATTCCTCAAGACACTTATCCGGAATTTCTTTAGCCATTTGAAGTTACACCGCTCATCCTGAGCTTGTCGAAGGATGAGCCAAGGCGAAGTTCGCGTTTTGCTCATGGTTCGACAAGCTCACCACGAGCGGCCTTCCTTGGCCACTTCGATTGGCTAAAGAAATTCCTTATCCGTTTATCCGCTAAACCAATTAACAGTTTCTTCATCCCCTGGGATGATACTTTTTATGCAAGAGCTTCAGCCGGGCCTGGTTGACATGGGTATAAATTTGCGTGGTGGATAATTTTTTATGACCCAAAAGTTCCTGAATGGCCTTTATGTCCGCGCCGCGATTTAAAAGATGCGTGGCGAAACTATGGCGGATTTTATGCGGCGACAAAGAAAAAGGCAAGTTGCCTAAAATCTTTTTTCCCCAGCGCTGGAGCGCTAAATAAAACCCAACGCGGGTCCAATGTCTGCCCGAAGGACCGGCAAAAAGATAACTTTGGGGCGGCGCTCCTCTTAAAAAACGCTCCAGGTAAAGGTCCACGGCCAGCCTTGATTTGCGGCCGAAAGGAACCAAACGCTCGTATCCCCCCTTGCCCCGGACTCGGACAAAACCAACGGCAAAATCCACGTCGCTGATGCGAAGGCCCAGAAGCTCGGAAACTCTCACTCCCGTGGCATACAGAAGCTCCATGGCTACCCAAAAACGAACCGTGGTTTTATGAGAAGGCGAGCGGCGCGAAAACTTGCGAAGCCCGTTGAGGAATTTTTCAATCTGGGGCTCTTCCAAAAAGTAAGGGAGGCGCTCTGACGCTTTGGGACGAACCAAGCGCTGCGAAGGGTCGCTTTCGGCCAGGCCTTCCTCGACGAGAAAATGAAAAAATTGACGCAAGGCGCTGATCTTGCGCGACACGGTTCTCGATGCCGCGTCGGCAGAAATTCCCATTAAATAGGACTCCAGATGGCCCCGCTCAACTTTTTTTAGGGAAAGATTTTGACTTTCGAGATAGCGCCCAAGCTCAGCCAAGTCGCAACGGTATGCGACGATGGTTAAAACTGACAGATTCCTTTCGGTTGAAAGATAATTAAGGAAAAGCTCGACGCTCTCAGCCAAATCCGGCAAGGGGCCGGCCAATAAAGCTCAAGCCTTAACCAGTTCCGGCTTTTTGGAAGTTTTCTTGGCCACGTCGGAGACAGGGCCGGATGCAACGACCACGGGTTCGCCCAGGACCAAACGCATCACCTCGGTCTCGATTTCCTCGAGTTGTTTAGGGTTTTCTTTAAGGTAGGCGCGGGCCTGCTCGCGACCCTGGCCCAATTGGACGCCCTTGCACAAAATCCAGCTCCCGCTCTTGCTGACTACGCCATGTTGCAGACCCAGATCAAGGGCACATGCCTCGCGGGAAATACCCTCGTTGTGATAAACGTCAAACTCGGCTTGGCGGTACGGAGGCGCCACCTTATTTTTGACCACTTTAACCCGGACGCGGCTACCCACCGCCACATCTCCGGATTTGAGGGTCTCGATGCGCCTGATGTCAAGGCGCAAGCTGGCATAAAACTTGAGCGCCATGCCGCCCGTGGTAGTTTCAGGATTGCCCATGAAAGGACCCATGCCGATTTTATGGCGAAGCTGATTGATGAAAACAAGGCAGGTTTTGCTTCTGGCAATGGAGCCGGCCAGCTTCCTTAATGCCTGAGACATAAGCCGGGCCTGAAGTCCCATATGCTGATCCCCCATCTCGCCCTCGATCTCGGCCCTTGGCACAAGAGCCGCCACGGAATCAATAACGACTACATCCAAAGCGCCGGAGCGGACCAATGTCTCAACGATTTCCATGGCCTGCTCACCGGAATCAGGCTGAGAAATCAACAGGTCGTCCACATTGACTCCTAGGCGCTTGGCGTATGCCGGGTCCATAGCGTGCTCCGCGTCAATGTAAGCCGCCTGGCCGCCCATCGCCTGGGCGCTGGCCACGACGTGAAGGGCCAAGGTCGTTTTTCCGCTCGACTCGGGACCGTAAATTTCTACAATGCGGCCGCGGGGAAAACCCCCGATGCCAATGGCGATATCCAAGGCAAGAGATTTAGTTGGAATAACAACCACATCCTTATCCTTTTTCGCTTTCTCGCCGAGTCTTACAATCGCATCCTTGCCGAAATCCTTTTCAATTTTCTGAAGCGCTAATTCGAGGGCCTTGACTTTTTCATTTGTTGGCATAAGAACTCTCCTTAAATTTTTAAAGTTTTAGTAGTCTATCATTTTAGGCGGCCAAGCCGATGGAAAAAATAATGCGAATGGCCTCGTCCACGCGCAAATCGAGCGCAGTTACGCCTTCGCGGGGAACCATCACAAGAAAGCCATTGATGGGATTAGGCGGCGTCGGGATAAAAACCACGATCAACTCCTTGCCCGTCGAACGCTTCGCCGCTTCAAAAAGCTCGGAGGTGACCAGGCCCATGCTATAGGCCCCGGGCTTGGGCCACTCGATCAAGACGACGCGCTGGAAACGTTTTTCAAGACCCCCTTGATCGCCAAGCAAAGAAGCAAGCTTTCTGACCGAACCGTAAATTTCAGCGACCAGGGGGACGCGGCCCAAAAGATCGTCAATGCGCCCGACAAAGGCTTTGCCCAAAATTTTGCTGACGGCAAAACCCACCAACGTCACCAAGGACACAGTGATAAAGAAGCTTGCGACGCGACTGAGCAATTCAGCGGCAGGCCCCGGCGGGCTAATCCCTAAAAAGTGGTGAAGAAAAGGATGCGCCATGCCGGAGATAAGAAAAAACAAGGCTCTAAGCAACACAAAGGCGATGCCGAAAGGAAGTAAAAAGCCGACGCCGGCCAAAAAGTAATTTCTTAAACGATGAGACATGTGGGTAGTTTATAAACTATACCGTTAACCATGGCGACGCCACAACCGAATATCCACCGAATCATTCAAATTTTGCGGCGCGAAATTCGACAATGGAAGGAACCCATCGTCGGCCATTACAAAAAAGACCCTTTTATGGCGCTCATTAGTTGCATTTTGTCACTCAGGACCAAGGATGAGACGACACGGGGCGCGAGCGAGCGGCTGTTCGCTCGCGGTTGCGCCCCGCGAGAAATTTTAAAGCTCCCAATCCGCGCGATTGAAAAAATCATCTACCCCGTAGGATTCTACCGCAACAAGGCCAGTTCCATCAAAAAAATCTGCCTGATTCTCCTGAAAAATTACCAAGGCCGGGTGCCGGATGAAATCAACGAGCTCTTAAAACTGCCCGGGGTAGGGCGCAAAACAGCCAACCTGGTGGTCACGCTGGGTTTTGGCAAACCCGGCATTTGCGTAGACACCCATGTTCACCGAATTTCCAACCGCCTGGGCTACGTTAAAACTAAAACCCCGGAAGAAACGGAAATGACTCTGAGGGCAAAATTACCCAAGCGTTATTGGCTTGAATTCAACGATCTCTTGGTCGCCTATGGACAAAACCTATGCGCGCCTGTCTCTCCCTTCTGCAATCGTTGCAAAATCAAACGATATTGCGGCCGCGTGGGAGTGACTTCCTATAGGTAGAAAACTACTGCGGTTTCCCCATCGCTTTTCGACTTACGAAATCACCCTGCAGAAGTTGCGCTTGCCCAGCGTCAAGACAATCGGGATTGAAAGATTAAAAATCTTGTCTTCTTTGACGACCGAGCCGTCTAAGCGCACGCCGCCCTCGGTAATTTTTCGCTGGGCTTCCTTGCGGCTTGAGGCCAAGCCCGCCAAGTGTAACACCTGCGACAAAAAAAGTTTTTTGTCCTTGGGCAGACGAAATTCCGGCATGTCCTCGGGAATTTGGCCATCCGAATGAATGGAAAAAAATCGCTCTTGAGCCAAGCGGCCTGCTTCCTGGCCATGAAATTGTGCCGCCAAGGTTTCGGCTAAAAGAGCTTTGGCCTTCATGGGATGCATGGCTCGCAATTTGGCCAAGTCCAAGTCCGTCAGGAGTTCGGCCCAGATCATCATGGCCTCGTCGTTGATGGACATGATTTTGCCGAACATCTCCTCAGGCGCGTCTTTCAGGGCCACGACGTTGTCGTAGGTCTTCGACATTTTGCGCGCGCCGTCCGTGCCGGTCAACAAGGGTAGCGTCATGACGACCTGGGGCTCCTGCTCATAATCCCGCTGCATATCGCGGCCGAAGAGAAGGTTGAAGGTCTGGTCCGTGCCGCCCAACTCGACATCGGCCCGCACCGCCACGGAATCATAGCCCTGAAAAACAGGGTACATGATCTCTAGCATGGTGATGGGCTTGCCTTCGGAAATCCTGGTCTTGAAATCCTCGCGCTCGGTAAGCCTGGCATGTGTCACGCGGGGCAAATACTCCAAGAATTTGCCGCTCGAAAGAAACGGATCGAGCCACTCGGAATTAAAACGAAGCTCGGTTTTAGCCGGGTTCAAAATTTGAAGGGCCTGCTCCTTGTAGGTGGCGGCGTTCTCCTGAACCTGCTCGACGCTCAAGGGCGCGCGAACCTGGGTCCGGCCGGAAGGATCGCCAATCCGCGCCGTAAAATCGCCGATAATCAAAACGCCGATATGCCCCGCTTCCTGAAACGCGCGCATCTTCTTGAGACAAACCGTATGGCCCACATGAAGGTCCCTGGTCGTGGGATCAACCCCGAGCTTAATTCTCAAAGGCCTGCCCAAGCCAAGCTTTTTTCGAAGTTCTTCGGCTGTGATCACCCCTGAGGCGCCGCGCAGGAGCAAATCCAAAATCTCAACCATGATGTTTTGCGAAGTAGGACACCGTTCGAGCGCCAAGGCGCTTGCGGCGACGCAAGGCGATTTCAATTAAACAATCCAGCAAGGCCGCAAAACTCAAGCCCGAGGCCTCCATGAGCTTGGGATACATGCTGATGGACGTAAATCCTGGAGCGGTGTTGGCTTCATTAAAATAGAGCCGCCGGCTCGTCCGCTCCAAAAGAAAATCCACGCGGCACATGCCTTCCATCTGAAAAGCCACAAAAATCTGGGCCGCAATTTTTCTGGCCTCCAGCGCCAGATAATGAGGAACTTCAGCCGGAATTTTAAGGTCCGCGCCCTTGGGGTCTAGATACTTGGCCTCATAAGAATAAAACTCATGATTTGGAATCACCTCGCCCGGCATTGAGACGACCAATTCGCCCGGGCTTTGATAAGAGCCAAGAATAGCCACTTCGAGTTCTCTGGCCTTGTCCAAGCCGCGCTCCACCAGAGCCAAATCATCGTATTGAAAGACAATATCCAGCGCCTTATCCATCTGGGCCATTTTCTTAATCTTGGAAATTCCAACAGAACTGCCCAAATTGCCCGGCTTGACAAACAAGGGCGGAACAAAACCGTCAAACTTTTCCGTAGCCAGCCCGAGCGACTTCCATTCCTCCTTCCTCACGGCTACGCTGTCCAAAACTCTGATACCGTGATGGCGGGCCAACTGCTTGGCCACGAGCTTATTCATGGCCAGGGCGCTTGCCAAAACCCCTGTCCCCACATAAGCCGCGTCCATCATTTCGAGCATCCCCTGAAGCGTGCCGTCTTCGCCGTGACTGCCGTGAAGAATAGGAAACAGCACGGCGTCTTTGGCAAACACTTCAGAAGGCCGTCCGGCCGGAAATTTTAGGGCCGGGTGGCGCGACATTTCAGACGGCTTCCAACTCGGCCGGCTACCTAGGCGGCGCCAGGATCCGTCCTTGGCGATATAAACCGCCTCCTTGGAATACTTAGACGCCAGATTCTTCCAAATTGATTGCGCCGAACGAATCGAAATTTCGTGCTCCACGGAGCGCCCGCCAAAAATAAGGCTGACTTTCATCATAACGATTTCATTTCGTTATTTTTCCACCGCCCACAACGCGCTCGCCCTGATAAAAAACGGCAAACTGGCCTGGGGCCGGCGCGCGTTGAGGTTCGTCAAAGGTAACCAAACAAGTTTTAGCGTTTACCGGCGCGGTGGAACGCTCGGGACCCGCGAGCGGTGTGACCGGCACGCCGCTACCAAGCAAGGCGAGAGTGGCCCGCGCCTCGGGACTTTTGTAACGGATTTTGACGCCGGCCTCGATCTCGCGCTGGACAATTTCGCCGGGATTGACCCAACATAAATCACGAACAATGATATTGGCGCGCATTAAATGCTCGTCTTCGCCCACATAAACCGTGCGCGTGGCGGTCTCGATTCCCGTGACATAAAGCGGCCGGCCAACCGCGACCCCCAAGCCGCCCCGCTGACCGACTGTAAAATTAAAATACCCGCCATGCCGACCAAGAACGCGTCCCGATGTCAGCTCAACAATTGGACCCGCCCCATCCTCAGCGCCCAACAAGTTGCGGTAGCCTTCCCCCGACGAACTGGTAAAACAAATGTCCTGGCTGTCCGGTTTGGACGCGGTGGGAAGCCCCGCCTCCGAGGCTAAAGCGCGGACCTCATCTTTCGTCAAATCTCCAACGGGGAACACGACGCTTCTTAACTGCTCCTCCCCGAGCATATAAAGAAAATAACTCTGATCCTTCTTGTGATCCTTGGCCTTAAACAGACCCATCCGGCCCCGCCCGCCGGAGAGCTCCAAGTCCCGCACTCGCGCATAATGGCCCGTAGCCACCGCGTCAAACCCCCAAGCCTTGGCCAGTTCCAAAATATGGCCGAATTTCATGGAGCGGTTGCACTCCACGCACGGGTTAGGCGTTTCGCCGGCCACGTAAGCGTTCTTAAAAACGTCAATCACGTGGCGGCGGAACTCCTCTGATTCGTTAAAAGTGTAATGAGGAATGCCCAGAGCGCGGGCGCACTCCTTCGCGTCATAAACGTCCTTGGGGCTACCGCAACAACCAGGGCCCTCGCTCGCGACCTCAAAGAGCTTCAAGGTCATGCCCGTGACCTCATGACCAGCTTTTTTCAAAAGGTAGGCCGTAACCGAACTGTCCACCCCACCGCTCATCAACGCCAAAATACGCGACATCAAAACATTATAGCGAAGACCCCGTCCCCGAAGCTGAAGATATTATTAAAAGCCTGCGGGAACGCTCTTGGCAAGCATCTGGCGCAAAACGGCGGGAAGGATGCCGCCGTTGCGGTAGTAATCAATCTCGACAGGGCTGTCAAGGCGGACAATCGCGGCAAAGGAAAGGATGGTTCCGTCGGGACGCTTGGCGCGCACGCCCAATTTTTGCCTGGGCTTTAAGTCCTCAAGCGCCCCCTCGATATCAAAAAGTTCCTGGCCGCAAATTCCGAGGTTCACACGATTTTGGCCCGGAAGAAATTCGAGAGGCAAAACACCCATGCCCAAAAGATTGCTCCGGTGAATCCGTTCGTAATCCTCCGCAATGACGGCCTTAACGCCCAAGAGCATCGTGCCCTTGGCCGCCCAATCCCGCGAGCTACCCGAGCCGTACTCCTTGCCGGCGATAATAATTAAGGATTTTCCTTCTTTGCGATAAGCCATGGCCGCGTCATAAATCGTCATCTTCTTGCCGCTTGGCCAATGCATGGTCCAATTGCCATCCGTGCCTTCCACAAGGAAATTCTTCAGGCGCGCATTGGCAAATGTGCCCCGCATCATAACCTCGTGATTGCCGCGCCGGGCGCCGAAGCTGTTGAAATCCTTGACGGCCACGTCCCAGCCGGCTAAAAATTGCCCGGCAGGACCTCCGGGAGCAATGGAGCCTGCGGGCGAAATGTGATCGGTCGTCACCGAATCCCCAAGCAAGGCCAGGACATAAGCGCCGCGAATGTCGCCGACGCCGGGCGCCTCAAGCGAAAAATCTTCAAAAAACGGCGGCCGTTGAATGTACGTTGACTTCTGATCCCAAGCATAAAGCGATCCTTCGGGCACAGGCAAGGCGCGCCAACGCTCATCGCCGTGAAACACGTCTCGATAAGAATCGCGGAACATTTGAGCGTCTACTGCGCCTGCCACGGCCCGATTAACTTCCTCGTTCGAAGGCCAAATGTCTTTAAGATACACATCCCGTCCCTGCTGGTCCTTGCCCAATGGCTCTCGCGTCAAATCAATGTCAAGCCGCCCGGCCAACGCATAAACGACAACCAAGGGTGGCGAAGCCAGGTAACTTGCCCTCACATGCGGATTGATCCGGCCTTCGAAATTGCGATTGCCGGATAAGACGGCCACACAAACCAAATCATTATCCTTGATCGCCTTGGCCACGGGTTCGGCCAAAGGGCCGGAGTTTCCGATGCAGGTGGTGCAACCATAACCCACAAGGTGAAAATTCAAGGCCTCCAGATACTTGATCAGCCCAGACTTCTTGAGATAATCGCTCACCACGCGCGATCCCGGCGCCAGGCTCGTTTTGACATAGGGATTGACCGTCAAGCCCCGCTCCACCGCCGCTTTGGCCACCAAGCCCGCCGCGATCATGACTGAAGGGTTGGAGGTATTCGTGCAACTCGTGATCGCGGCAATCACCACGGAACCGTCGCGAACCGCAAGACCGCCGGAAACATCAGCCGGTGTTTTAGCCTGCGGCGAAGCCGGACGGAAAATCTTTAAACTCTCCAGAAAGGATTCCTTCGCCTTAGGCAAGGCCACATAGTCGTGCGGTTTTCGCGGACCGGCCATACAGGGTTCAAGGCTTCCCAAATCCAATTCCACGGATTCCTGAAACGCCGGATCCGGCGTCTGATCCGTCCGAAAAAGGCCTTGCTCCTTCAAATAACGCTCCACCAAATCAATCGAGGCCTCATCCCGCCCGGACATTTTCAAATAATTCAGCGTTTCCTGGTCCACGGGAAAAAAATTCATGGTTGAACCGCATTCCGGGGCCATGTTGGCCAAGGTCGCGCGGTCAGCGAGCGCCAATTGCGACAAGCCGGACCCATAAAACTCGACGAATTTACCCACCACGCCCTTGGAGCGCAAAAGCTTGGTGAGAGCTAAAACCGCATCCGTCGCCGTCACTCCCTCGCGCAGACGGCCCATCACCTTGACGCCCAGCACAGAAGGCGCCAACATATAAAAAGGCCGACCCAACATACAAACCTCGGCCTCGATGCCGCCCACGCCCCAACCCATCACGCCTAAGCCGTTAATCATGGTCGTATGAGAATCCGTGCCAACCAGGGAATCCGGGAAAGCCAAAATTTGGCCGTCGGTTTTCTTGGTCTGAACAACCTTGGCGAAGTATTCCAGGTTAACCTGATGCACAATGCCGGTGCCCGGCGGCACCACGGAAAAATTAGTGAAAGCTTTTTGGGCCCAGCGCAAGAACAGATAGCGCTCGCGGTTTCGCTCAAATTCAAGAGCCACATTTGACTCAAAAGCGTTGGAGCGGCCGTAAAAATCTACCTGGACTGAGTGATCAATGACAAGATCCACCGGAATAATGGGGTTAATCCGCTTGGGATCCCCGCCAAATTTGGCCACCGCGTCCCTCATGGCGGCCAAATCCGCCACCACCGGAACGCCGGTGAAATCCTGCAAAATCACGCGGGCCGGCATAAAGGCAATTTCCTGATCGCCCAGCGAAACCCGGCCCCAACGAGCCAAGGCGGCCACGTCCTTCTCGTTAACCAGTCGCCCGTCTACATGACGCAAGAGGTTCTCAAGAAGAATCTTAATGGAAAACGGCAAACGATTAAGATCTACGCCCAGCTCTTTAGCCAGACTGCGCAGACTAAAAATCGAAACCTCTCCGATTTTTGTTTCAATCACCCCGAGGGCGCCAAAAGAATTTTTAAGGCTCATTTCTATGCTCCTTTTAGCCGACTTGGCCTTTTTGGCCCCAGCGGCGCTTACGGCCCAATGACGATATCAACCTGGCTCGCGTACTTGGCGAATTGAGCGCGAATCGCTTCGGCCAGCTTGCCTGGAATCCCCTTGGGAAATTTAACCTTGGCTACGTCAGCCGGAAAAAGATCGCGAAATTTTCTGAGAAATTCCTCCTTCATGAGGACATTGCGATGGACATGGACGGCAATCACGTCCAAAATTTTACCATTGGGATTGACGGACAACAAAAAAACGTTGACCTCGGTTCCCTTGGCGCCGATTTCAATAACGGGCACATAGCAGGAGCCGCCTGCGACTCCCTTGGCCTCCCTGGCAAGGAATACGACCGCATGCCGGTCCACGTCGTCCGCGGTCTTAACCCCGGCGGAGCGCTTTAAACGATTCATTTCATCGTCGTCTAAGGCGCGCTCAAGCGTGGAATACGACAATGCCTGAGGAAAAACCTGGCTCATCACCTTGACCGGCGGCTTAATGGAAGCGATATTGTCCAGCCACTTACCCGCGCGATCAGGCGCGCTAGTAGCGTCCCCTGGGTTCGATTTGGCCGCAATTTCGTCCTTTGTCAAAAATCCGTCGCGGTCAACATCGGATCCCTCCATCTCAGACAGAGCCTTGCCATTGGCGCCTTGACGCAAAAAAGTCTGGCCAAAATGATTGAGATTCCAGCCATCCTCCAAATGGCAAAGAACGCAATTAACCTTATAACCGTACTTGGCCTCATACATGCTCTTGAAAGGGGGCACGGCGCAAAGAAAAGAGCGATTGAGCAGATAGGCAATTGGGCAAATAAGTAAAAAAAGGGGCTTCCTTGAAACACTCAACCGCCCAACCGCCCAACCGCTAAGCCGCTTTTTCATTATTTGACAATTTTGAATTCCACCGGCAAGGCTGATCGGTCCACGACCTTAATATGATACGGGCTCGTAATCGCCTGAATAACCATGGCGTTCTTGGGGGGTTTTGCTTCTCTCACGGCCACGACGATTTTATTTTTTCGTTTTCCAATCCCTTCAATCTTGACCGAATAGCCACCCGTGGATCGGACGCCCAGAAAAGCGGCCAAAACCATCTTTTTCTCAAAATCAACAATCGGGATTTCGCTGTCGCGGACTCTAAGCCAGATATTTTTCCAAGTTTCGCTGTCGCGAATCACATACTGGCCGCTTTCCGGCAGACCCCCGAACGCTTCCCTCCATTCCATAATCTCGGAGGCATTGTCCTTTTTTTGAGCGGCCTGGGCAATGCCGGAGGGGTGAAGCGTGAGAAAAACAAAAATCAAAAACATAAAACGTGGACACGGCAAATCCATTGGCCTCATTCGACTTTCTCTTCTCGTGCCCCGGGCAACGTGATGACAAACGCCGAGCCTTCACCGACCTTGCTGATTACATCGATCGTGCCTTGATGCATCTTGACGACTTTTTTGACAAAGGCAAGGCCCAGGCCCATGCCGCGCACCTGCCCGGTAAAATCCTCCTCGACTTGATGAAACCACTGAAAAATACGCCCGCGTTCTTCCGGCGGGATGCCGGGGCCGTTATCCTCAACTCTAAATTCGACGCCATCGCCTCGCGCGGCCACTCCCAGGCGCAAAATTTTGTCCGGTTTGCCGTTAAATCGCACGGCGTTATCCATTAAACTCTTAAGCATATCCATCAGCAAAGCGGTGTCGCCGACAATTTCAAGAGCCGGGTCCAATTTTTTTACTATTATCACCTTCTCGGCCTCAAGTAAAAAAATAATTTTGGCTAAAGCGTCCTCAACCAGCCGCGCGGCAAAAATACGATTCTCGCGAGGCTTTTCCTCGGGGATGTGGCCGGACAGCATGGTAAATCGCAATAAATCTTCGACCAAGTAAGCCAAATGCCGGCTCTCTTGATCAATGACATCGAGCGCTTTTTTATGGGCCTCCGGCATAGAGTCCTTCCCTTCGCGCAAAAAGGGCATATAACCGATGATGGCGACCAACGGGGTGCGCAACTTATGAGAAATCATGGAAATAAAATTCCTTTTGAGTATCTCTTCCTTGGCGGTTTCAGTGACATCACGAAAGATAAAAAGCAGTTGGCGATCGATGTCCGAACCGTTGCCAAGCCTCGACCAAGCGCCCAAGAGAACCAACAGCTTAGGAGCAGACCTGCGAATCTCAAACGGACCGCCCCCTGCTCCGCTCGCCATAACCGCGCCTGGATCGGGATTCCAAAGGTACCCATGGGCGCTAAAATCATCCAGCTTTCTTATCTCGTGGTCCTTGAACAAAGAAAGCGCCATTTTGTTAAAACGAAGAATCTCCCCCCCGGGAGAGGCCAACAAGGCGCCGTCGGCCATATCGTTAAAAATCCCATCGAGCTTGTCCTTTTCCAAACGCAGGCTGACGAATAACCTGGCGTTCTCAACGGCAACCGCGGCTTGGCCGGCAAAGGCCTCAAAGAGCTTGAGATCCACGAAAGTAAAATCCGACCCGTCAATCTTATTGATTCCCTCGATGACGCCGATGATTCGTCCTTTGGCCTGAAGGGGACAGGCAATAATCGCCTTGGTGGCGAATTCCTTTTCCATACCGGCGGAAATTTCGCCTTGCCAGCGGGCATCTTTGACGACATCGTTGACGATAATGGGCTTGCCCTCGGCCGCAACCCATCCGGCGATCCCCTGGCCGACGGGGATACGAATCCCCTTAATTTTTTCTCCGGCTCCGCCCACGGCAACGTCAAAATAAAGCTCCCGCTTTTTTTCGTCCAACAATAGCACCGACGCCGCTTGCACCCGCAAAACACGGCCGGCCAGATTCATGATCGTGTAGAGCAGTTCGTCAATCTCGAGCTTGGACGAAAGAAGCTTGTTGGTTTCTAAAAGAAGCTCGATGTCTTCGATGGTGATTTCCTGGCGATTCATCAAAATTAACGCCCAACCGCTTTTTTCATTTTGCCGCGATTTCAATGAGTTTTAAAAATTTATCGCATTCAAGGCTCGCTCCGCCGACTAAGGCTCCGTCAATCTCCGGCGAGACGGATAACTCGCTGAAATTCTCCGGGGTAACCGAGCCGCCATAAAGAATGCGCGTGGCCCCGGCCCTCGGCTCGCCCCAAAGCTTGGCCAACATCCGACGCAAGTCTCGATGAACGTCTTGAGCCTCGACGACCGTGGCATTTTTTCCGGTTCCAATAGCCCACACCGGCTCATAAGCCAGAACAAAATCCGAGGGATCGGCCGGCAATAATTTCAGCGACTCCCCCAGGGAATCCATTTGGGATCGAAGGATGTCCATCGTTTTACCCGCCTCGCGATCCGCGAGACTTTCTCCGACGCAAAAAATCGGAACGAGCCCGAATTCCAGGACCGCTCTGAGCTTATCCGAAAGCATAACCGTAGATTCGGCGAAGTATTGCCGGCGCTCTGAATGTCCCACGATTGCGTAGCGAACCTTCATGTCCTTGAGCATCGCGGCGGACACGCATCCCGTGAAAGCCCCCTTGTCTTTCCAATGCGCGTCCTGGGCCCCGACGGCCACGCCGGTCGGCAACGCCCCATCGCGCGTGAGCAACCCCAAATGAACAAACGCCGGACAAATCACCGCTTCGACTTTCTCGACCGTTCCCCGTGGAAGCTTTCGCTTAAAATCTCCGGCGAAATCAAGCACGTCTTGCCCGACCTTATTCATCTTCCAATTCGCCACAACCATGGGTTTGCGCATATCCTATCTCCTATCCGGAAAATGGCAGAATCCATTCTCCGTATTTTCCAGGGGAATAATTTTCTCTATAAGAACTTTTCGGGGAGCGCCGGGCGCGGATAGCCATGACGTCCACCCTCTGACATTCCTCGATATCCGAATCAGAGTCGCCGACAAAAGCCACATAATGAAATTTATTCATAACAGCGGCCTTTTCCTTGGTAAAGTAAAATCCGTCGCAAAGCCAGTCCCACCGGTCAACCAAGGCCTCCGCGTTGACCGGCAATCGCGCCGTTATAACGACAATATCAAAACCCGCGGCTTTCGCCAAAAGGGCCCAAAAAATCACCCCCCAGCGAGGCTCGTCAAATTCATAATTTTCATTGACGATCCGCCAAAATTCCGGCGTGAAGGGTTTAACCCCTTTCTGTTTTTCAGCGGCAAATCCCCTCTCGTAAGCCGGGCTCGAAAAACTCAGCGTGTCGTCGTAATCAAAACCAATTTTCAGATTAAAACCGGCGATTAAAAAATGCGCCGCGGCCAAGGCGCACAAAATTTTCCAATGCATTGAAATTACAAAAGAACGGCCATGGCAACCGACAGGGCCAGGCAAGCCCACCACGAACGCCCTGGCCGCACGGCATCCATAAACGCAACGCGGTTAGCGGCCACCTCGACATTAAACCCTAATGATTTAACCGTAGATCGAGCCGAAAAAAACCTGGTAAAAACTTTTTTCCATGGATCGGAGGTTGTTTTGTGAGCCAAAAGCCTGCCCTCGCGATCCTTGACCTCCAAATCGAATCCCGGCCCCAAAAGTCCCTCAGCCAAGGTCGTCGGGGGCTTTAAAAAATCCCAAAGATTAACCCTGGCCAGCACAAACCCGCCTTCGCGCCCATCAAGGGGATAGCTTAATTGAAAAGAAGGAATGGCATTGGGCTTATATTCGAGCGGTAAAACGATAATCTGGCCTTTCTGATGGGCGGCGTAAAGAGGACCGGCGGCAATCTTGGCGCTAGGCGCGCGCTCAGCGATTCCATCGGGAGTGCGCACATAAGCAACCGAAGACCGGCCGTCGCCGTGAACCCAGGAAATCTCCTCAACAACGGGACTGAACGCCAGAAAGCCGGCCAAGAAACGAGCGGCCGAAACTCCGGAATCCTTGCGCCCGTCAAGGCGGCGCGCCGAAACCTCCAGATGCTCCTGAACGCCGGCCAGACGCAGTTCAAGCATCCCTGCCGTGGCTACGGCGTACGACGCCGCCCTAGATCGCAAACCCATCAACCTAAACAATAGCGTCATACCCAAAAGGCAAATCCCGATCAAGACCAGCCTTTTGATCGTGACGAAAAAACCGATAATTTTTTGCTTCATACAAAAAAATTATTTAACCCTTTCTCTTATTTTACGACTATGGCCTCTGCGCCGTCATGCGCCCCTCCAGAGCCGGCTTGAGCGGCGTATGTTTTTTTATCCATTGAGCCATCGAGTCTCGAAGCACGGTCTTTGTGTCCTTGCGCAAGGAGCCGTTCAAAAAGGTTTTATAACCGTCCCCCCCGTCAGCCAAAAAATTATTCGTGGCAACCGTATAATTCTTGGTGACAAGAATCGGCTTCTTACCCACCATCACTTCCGTCAAACGGCGCCCCTTGGGGCGCGTCATGTCATAGCGAAAAATCAACCCCGATGTTTGCAAACGGATCACCGCGTCCGACAGGCTCGCTTCCAAGACCTCCTTAACCTGGCTTCCGGTCAACGTCATTGTGTAAATCGTATTATCAAAAGGCAACACGTTGTAGAGATGCCGGAGCGTGACGGTTCCGGCTGAAATCGAAGAACGGATGCCTCCGGAGTTCTGCATGGCGATATCCGCGCGAACGGCCTCCCTCATACAATCGGCGATAATATTACCCAAAACAGACTCCCCCTCCCGACTGGAAGTCAAATCCACCTTCGTCTCGCCTAAAACCTCGGCGAGCTTGCGGTCCACCATATCTTTAAAAGGGGTCACCACCCTCAATGTCTGCGGGTCCTCGGGTGTTTCGTCAATCCACAAATCCTTGAGCAGGTGCTCGAACTTGCTGATCTTGCCGTCTTCGCCCAACCGGAGTTCGAGTCTTCCCACCGCCGTCAGATAAGAACCGCTCTGAATAATAATGGTTTTATTTGCCGGGTCTTGATACGGACGATCAAGGCGCGTATGGGTATGCCCGCCCAAAATAATGTCAATCCCCGGCACATGGGAAGCAAGATACTTATCGTCCTCGAAATCCTCCCCGTCCCCGGCCCATCCGACGTGACTGGCCGCAACAATCAATTCGGCGCCTTGAGACCGGAGATCCTTGACCAGATTCGCCGCTACGTTGACCGGCCGCAAAAACTTGAGATAACGAACGTTTTTCGGCAAAGTGACATACGGGGTATTCGGAGTAATCAGGCCAAAAATGCCGATTTTAACGCCGCCCACATCTCGAATCACGTAAGGTTGAACGTAAGAAGGCCTCTCGCCTTCCGTCTTGTACTTGCGGACCATAACATTGGCCGCCAAAAACGGAAATTGGGCCCTTTTGGCCAAGGCCCCCAGGCGGCGCTCCCCCAGATCGAATTCATGATTGCCCACGGCCATGGCCGCCAAACCCAGGGCATTAGCGAGCGTCAGCACGCTCTCTCCGTTGGTCAGATTCCCTTCCGGCGAAGCAAAAAAGAAGTCTCCGGAGTCAATCCAAATCTTCGGGAGTTCCTCTTTTTTGATGACGCCGGCAAAAGCGGCGAAACCGCCGATCATTCGCTTTGGATTTTCTTTATAAAAAAAAGCTTCGCGGGCGGAAATATATCCGTGAATGTCGTTGGTGTGATAGATAACGAGACGGCGCGACGCGGCCCATAAAGGAAAGGCGGCCGAGGCGATTAAGACGACCGAGGCGATTACACTCAACCGCCCAACCGCTACCTGCCCAAACGCTTTCTTCATATCCAACTCCTATGTCATCTTCATTAAAATGTTTCCCAGCACATTCGCGGCGTGATCCATGCGGTCGGCCGCGTTGGAAAGATGCCGAAAAATCTCCCGCGTCTTTAAAATTCCAATCATATCGCTCGAAACGAAAAGTTCCCTCAACGCCTGGCGGTAAATTTTCTCGATATAATTTTCAAGTTTTTTGACTTTAATAATCAGTTCCCTAATAGATTCATTATGCCTCGTGGCCTCAGGCAAAAGCAAAAGCGCTTCCAGCAGAATCCTCGCTCCATTTTCCATGGCCACGGCCATCTCACGCAAATGCGGATTAGGCGGCACCTCAAAAAGGGCCATCTCCAACACCGTCGTTTTGGCGTAATCCGCCATGTCGTCCACGGCGCGGGAAAGTTCGTGAATGTCCTCGCGGTCAAACGGCGTGACAAAAGAACGATTCAACGCCTCGACCAAAACGGTGCGCTTAACATCCGCCTCCTTCTCGCAAGAGGCCACTCTATTGCCCATCTCCTTGCTGTGGTTATCCATATAAACCACAAGGGCTTGAAGCGTCTCGTGGCTTTTCTTGGCCTGATCGGCCAGCATTTCATAAAAATCAAAGCGTTTACGAAATATCCAAAACATATTT
>CAYHKQ010000013.1:0-10153 GCA_964357255.1 uncultured Elusimicrobia bacterium | reverse complement strand
GTTGCCACGCTGTCTTCACAGCATTCGAATTAAATTTAAAAAAAGGCCAAAAATCTGGCCATTAAGTATCCCAACGCCGCGCAAGCGGGCAACGTAATAACCCAAGATAGCAAAATCTCCCACACTACCATCCAACGGATTGCCTTGGCGCTCTTGGCGGCGCCGGCCCCCAGCATCGAACCCACTAAAATTTGCGTCGAGGAAACGGGAAATCCGAGCGCCGTGCACAAGCCCAATGAAGCCGAGCTCACCATGCCGGCGCCCAGCCCCTGAAGAATGCGAAGGCGAAAAATCCTCATTCCCAAAAGCTTAAAAATCCTGTTTTCGCCGAACATAATTCCAAAACTAATGGCAACGGAAAAAAGGATAAGATAAACCTTCTCGGGCAAAGCCGGCCAATGGGTCAACGGCCCCAATCTCAAAGCCAAAAGAAAAAGCCCAAGGCTCTTTGGCATATCATTGGCCCCATGAAGAAAGGCCAATCCTCCGCTTAAAACAGCGTTGAGCGGCGCGAGCAGGGCATGGCCGGCACGGTACGAAATATCCAATTGCCCCAGGCCTCGAGTCACGACAAACCCCAAAACTCCCCCTATAGCGGCGCTGGCCATTAAAACAGCAAGCATCTGAAGCAACTTAAGCGCCATGAGATTGCCGCCCAAATGCAGGGCCAGGGCCGCTCCGGTCATGGCTCCGAACAAGGCATGAGTGGAGGAGGACGGAAACCCCAAATACCAGGTTCCCATATTAAAAACCAAAGCCACGATCAAGGCGCTCAACACAAAACTCCTGATTAAGCCTGGTTCTACGGGGCTGGCCCAAACGAGCCCCTCGCCCGCAAACGACATGGTCTTTAAGACCATTTGAGAAAAAAACAACGCTCCAGCTAATTCCATGACGCCGGTAATAACCAAAGCGGTCCTGGGGCCAACGGATCTAGTGGCCGTAACCTGAGCCAAAATGGCCGGCGCATCGTGCAGGCCATTCCAAAACGCATAAACCAAGGCGACGACAAAAATCAATAAGATCATCTCGCGCTACTCAAAAAGGTCAAAACCTCATCTCTGTTTCCGGCCTTTTAACCCTACTTGTGATTGCCATTTCAACTTTAGACCCAAATTGCCCTAGGTCTTCCGGACCATGACTTTAAGGCCAAAAGACCCTGGTGAAAACTAAGGCATTGTGCCAAAATTATACTGGTAACCGACAGATTTATGGAACACGTTCTCAGCACAGTCTTAAACCACGCCAAAGCCAAGGTCGGCTCTTTGATGCTGATGGATGAAAGCGTTTCGTTGTTGCGCATTGTGGCGGCAACGGGATTCCCCAGCGACACCCTGGAGGCGATTAAAAAATTTACGCTCAATCCCGGCCAGGGCGTAGCCGGCCACGTGTATCTCACCGGCCAACCCTACTATCTGCGCCATCCCCAGGAGGACGCCCTCTTTGTGCCTCCCCCGATTCCGTTCGGGCCCAATTTTCAATTTCTTTCC
The DNA here is from genome assembly GCA_964357255.1 of uncultured Elusimicrobia bacterium. Lineage (GTDB taxonomy): Bacteria > Elusimicrobiota > Elusimicrobia > JACQPE01 > JACQPE01 > JBBTIS01. Next base: position 8,663 of record CAYHKQ010000013.1, on the reverse strand, counting down.
CTTCCGCTCAAAGATGCGAACGGCCAGACGGTCGGCGTCTTAAACATTCATTTTCCCACTGATGCTCTCATGGGCGCCAAAGAACTCGAAGGGCTGGCCCAACTGGCCAATCTGGCCACTAGTGAATTTTTAGCCCGGTTTGGGGGCCCCGCGCGCCTGCCCTGCTAAGGGTCTGTGACAGAATTAATCATACATGTATGAGTAATTCTGTCACAGACCCTAAGCGCTTTGGCCCCGTGAGAGACCCCTGCGCCACAACCACATTATCAATCATCGCCACTCCTATCGGCAACTTAAAAGACATCACCCTGCGGGCGCTCGATGCCCTGCGCGAAGCGGATCTCATTTTATGCGAAGACACGCGGGTCACGCGCCGACTCCTCGCCCACTTCGGCATCGCCGATAAGATACTCTGGCGCTTGAACGAAAACTCCGAAGCGAATCTCCGGCATTTGACCCGGCAAATCACAGGCAAAAACGTGGCGCTTGTGAGCGACAGCGGCACTCCGGCGGTGAGCGACCCCGGCGGCCGCTTTGTGGACTACTTGACCCGCGAACTTCGCGGCGGCTTCAAAATTATCCCGGTTCCCGGCCCGTCGGCGCTCACCGCGGCCATCGGCATTTCCGGCATGGCCAGGGACGGTTTTGTTTTTCTGGGATTCCTGGGCCGCTCAAAAACTAAAATTGTCCGCGAGATCGGCGCGGCCCTAGGAATAAAAAAAGCCGCCATCTTTTACGAATCCCCCCATCGCATCATCAATACCCTTGAAATTATTGCCGAGCGTTGGCCTGAAGCTCAAATACTCTTGACCCGCGAACTCACCAAAGAACACGAGCAGGTTTTGAAGGGCTTGCCGGCCGCCGTCCTCCAAACGCTCCAAGCCCAAGGCATTGCCCGTGGCGAATTTACGGTGGTTCTCGAAGATCGGAACAGCTCGAAAATTCCCTTTTAATCTATAAAAACTCGCTCAAAAAACGGCAAAATAGGCTGGATGGTTGACTCTGGGAAAAAAACACATCGGTTGCTTTTTGTGTGCACCGGCAACACCTGCCGTAGCGTCATGGCCGAACATCTGTGCCGAAAATTGGCCAAGGGGCCGATTGAAGCGGCCTCCGCCGGCATCGCGGCAAGCCCCTATTTTCCCGTCCCAAGCGCGATCGGGCGCTTGCTCGAGCAAGAAGGAGTCAAGGACTTCCATCATACGCCGGCCTTGCTCGTCGAATCTAAAATCAACTGGGCGGATTTCATCTTTGTCATGGAACACTCCCACCGCCGGCATATCCTTGAGAAGTTCCCTAAAGCCAAAGAAAAAACTTTCCTACTCAAAAAATTTGCCCGGGACGGCGCTGATCAGAAGGTCCAAGATGGTCAATATGAAGCCGTTGAAATCCCCTTCGACGTGGCCGACCCCATCGGCGGCTCACAAGACGTTTATGAGCGCTGTTTTAAAGAAATTAAAAAATGCGTGAAAGCCCTGTTAAGGAGGCTAAATTATGCTTGAGATGCTTTTAAAAACCGACCCTAAAATTTATCACGCCATCGTAAACGAGACGCGCCGGCAAGAAGACGGCTTAGAGCTCATCGCCAGCGAAAATTACGCCTCAGAAGCCGTGCTGGCCGCGCTTGGCTCCGTGCTCACCAATAAATACGCCGAGGGCTACCCCGGCAAACGCTACTACGGCGGTTGCGAATTCGTGGACATTTGCGAAAATCTCGCCATTGAGCGGGTCAAAAAACTCTTTGGGGCCGAGCACGCCAACGTCCAACCGCATTCCGGAACTCAAGCGAATCTGACTTCTTATTTCTCGGTTCTGACTCCGGGCGAAAAAATCTTGTCCTTGGCGCTCGACCACGGCGGCCATTTAAGCCATGGGCATCCCTTAAACCTAGCCGGACGGCTTTTTCAGGTGGCGTCCATTAAACTTGATCCCAAAACGGAAACCATCAACTACGCTGAAGTGGCCAAGCTCGCGGAGCAAACCAAGCCCAAAATGATCATAGCCGGGGCTTCCAATTACTCCCGCGTCTTTGATTGGAAAACCTTGCGGAAAATAGCCGATTCGGTGGGCGCCTACCTCCTGGCCGACATGGCCCATTACGCGGGACTCATCGCGGCCGGCCTTTACCCCAATCCCACGCCCGTCGCGCATTTTGCCACCTCGACCACGCACAAAACCTTAAGAGGACCACGCGGCGGATTCGTTCTCTGTCAAAAAAGCCTTGCCGAATCCTTGGACAAAACAAATTTCCCCGGCAATCAGGGCGGGCCGTTGATGCACTCAATCGCCGCCAAGGCCGTGTGCTTCCAGGAAGCCGCGAGCGAATCCTTCCGCCTCTATCAACGCGAGGTCTTGGCTAATGCGCGGGCCCTGGCCAAATTCCTGATGGAACGCGGATTTCGGATTGTCTCCGGCGGCACGGACTGCCATCTCTTCAGCATTGACCTGCGCTCCAAGAAGGTGACGGGCAAAGAAGCCGAATCCTGCCTGTCCAAAGCCGCCATCACCGTCAACAAAAACACAATCCCTTATGACCCCCAAAAACCCATGATTGCGAGCGGAGTGCGCCTGGGCACTCCGGCGATTACCACACGGGGCATGGGCGCCAAGGAGATGGAAATGATCGCCGCGTGGATTGACGAAGCCATTGAAGCGCGAAGCGACGACGCAAGGCTCGTGGCCATTAAAAACGAAGTCTTGAAATTATGCCGAACGTTCCCCATCTATGAACGCAGAATCCAAGCCATGGAAAACCTGCTGGAAACGGCCGAGGCCAAAGCCCCGTGAGCGCGACCATGCTCAACATGCGCCACCCGCTGTTTCAGGAGCATCTCACGCATTTAAGAAACCGCTCCACGCCGCCTCAACAATTTCGCCGGCATCTCAAAGAGGCCTCCCGGCTTCTTCTTTGGCAGGCATTAAAGGACGCGCCCGGGCGCCCTGTTAGCGTTGAAACGCCCCTGGCAACGGCCACGGCTCAAACGCTGGGCATTCCCATTACGCTCGTGGCCATCCTGCGGGCGGGCCTGGGAATGACCGACGGCATGCTCGAGATGTTGCCCGAAGCCGGTATCGGGCACATCGGCCTGTTCCGGGACGAGAAAAGTTTAAAACCAGTCCATTACTACACCAAAATCCCGCCCACAGCCGGCATCGGCTGGACCATTCTGGTGGACCCTATGCTCGCCACCGGAGGCTCGGCCATCGAAGCCGTCAACATCTTAAAACGAAAAGGCGCCAAAGAAATCAAATTTATTTCTCTAATCGCGGCCCAAAAAGGCGTTGACGCTCTCGGGCAAGCCCACCCCGACGTGGATTTGACCATAGGCGCCGTTGACCCCGTCTTAAACGCCCAAGGCTACATCGTCCCAGGCCTGGGCGACTGCGGCGACCGCCTCTTCGGCACGATCTAGGAGCAATGCTATTTATCGGCAGGGGCGCCCTACGGAATTAGGGGAGCCTGGGCAACGACCGCTCGGGCCAATCTTGGCCACCCTCCTTCTTAAAGAGGGCTGGGAGGCTCTTAAGGAATCTCGGGAATGACGCAGGGGACGTTTATTTTTATTCTGTTTGCTTTCATTACGAGTTTGCCATTGTTGGGTCACAAAGGGAAACGTCACGGCTCGGACAATTCCAAGGAAAAGATTTCTCAAACCAAAGCGGCTCGGCCCACCCAAGAACTCAAACAGATAAATGATTGGTACGTCAAAGAGATCGAGCCCATCTTTAAAAGCAAGTGTTTTGACTGCCACGCCGTGGCCAAAAAGCTACCTTGGTATTCTGAGATTCCAGGGCCGAAACACTTGATCCGGCGCGACATCCGCGAAGCAAAGAAGCATATGGATATGACCAATGATTTCCCGTTTGCAGGGCATGGAACGCCGCTTGAGGACATGGACGCCTTGGAGAAGGTTATCGGAAATGGGTCAATGCCGCCCTTGCGCTACAGAGTGATGCATTGGGGATATAGGCTCTCCAAAAAAAATGTCAACAAGATTCAAGACTGGCTCGACAGAAGTCGGAACCTGATCTCGCCAACAACCTCTCAGCAGACGGATTGAAGTTTTCGAAAATCCTTCAACTCAGAGCCGTGGCAAAATTACGTTAGGACCCGTCCACAAATAACCTATACAGATTGCGCCCAGATTTTGGTCAGATTTGGACGCAACGATTGAGACAAAGCCGAGGAATAGCAGAGCTATTTTGAGGCTTTTTCGATTGAGGCGCGTTCAAAGATGACCAAAAGATGGGATGCAAGATGTATAGGTTATTTGTGGACGGGTCCTTAGGGCGTCAGCTTGTTTTTGGAAGAAACGGACGAAGCCGTGGCAACGAGGTCGGCCTCCTTGGCTTTCAAGGGGGTCACCTTCCATTCGCCAAGTTTCCAAATCGTAGGCCGGTCGGAGAGTTTGGCAAAGTACAGCGTGTCCTTTTTTTCTCCGATCCATAGCTCGTAAGCCTTGCCGTCCGTCATTAAAATTTTGACCAAAGCCTCCGAGGGTTTTTTCTCAAGGCCCAATTTTTTGAGCCCCCCCGCCACCTCAAAGGGTTCAGCAAAATCATTGGCTTCAAACTGGCCCAAACCCTTGAGAATATCCGCGACTTTGTCCTCTTTGGCGTTCTTGCCGTTGACCTTCCAGGCGGCGCCGTCCTTTTTTATCGCCAAGGTCGTCCGGCCCGAATGGATCACAACCGAAGAAATTTTATCCTTGGGCGCCTCCAGAATCACGCGTGTCTTAAAATCTATCGCGCTTTTGTCAAGTTGATAGCGGGGCAATCCTTTGACGATATAAACCGCGCTTGCGTCTTGGGGGGCAAAATAGGAACGGTCCCAACTTCCCAAGACCTGCTTGCCCATCCGGCCGGCGGCTAGGACACGGCCCGCCTCATTTTTTGCCGAGAACTTGATAGAGCGGACGTCGTCGAGCTCAAAATCGGCAAATCTGTCGCTCCGGCTCGATACCCGTTCTTCCAGCTCGGCGGAGCCTAAAGCCGCGAGAATATCGTTGACGGTTGACTCTTGAGCGGGATAATTCTGGCTCGATGCGAGGGTCCAGACGCCGTCTTTTTTTTCCAGCACAATTTTCTCCGCCAAACGCTCCACGTTGAGCGTCGTAGCATCCTTGGCCAAATTTTTGGTATGCCGGGCGAATGCCGGCATGCGTTTATAATCCAACACGCCGCGTCCAACTTGAACGGCCAAAAGGAAAATCAACATCACGCCCGTGGCGATCCAAAAAATTTTTACGGTACGACTGCGCATATTAGGAAGCCAGGGCCGAAACGACGGACGCAACCGGAGCCGGCTCTCTTAATAGGCGTTCGCGTGCCATGGCCTTAGCGCGACGACGGGACTGCCAGCGAACCATGCCCGCCGCGACCACAAGAAGCGGCATCAAAAGAAGCGCGATAAATTTGACCATCTGGCGCGACGCGTCGCCCAATTGACGGGTAAAGGGCCTGAGCTTGACGCCCTTGGAACGCACGGCCACGAGATCGGCGTCCTCGCTGAGCCAATCAATCGTATTCAAAAAAAATACCACGTTCGAATTACCGGCTGAAATATTTTGCTCCAACAGCCGCGAGGTCCCGGCCAAAAAAATCCGGCTCGCCCCCCTGCTCTGGGACAGCCACGCGCCCTCCGCCACGGGCGTGCTCTTAGAGACATCCGCGGAAAACATCGCGGAAAACTTTCCCTCCAACGTCACGGCTAAGGCAAAGGGTCCGCGCGGATCCTGCGGAGCCGGATTAAAATCCGCCATTGGGGAAAGGCTCTCCAAATCGCTTCTCATCCAGGACAGCCGCGTCGTGGCGGCCAAAACCTCAAGCTTAGATCCCTTAACCCCATCCGTTGAAACCGGCGAAGCAAAAGGGAAAGTCACCTGGTCCATGTCCTTGGTCAGAGGGCTCTCCTTGGAGAGATTGGTCGCGATGGGCAAAAGCGGATAGCTCACGATATTGTTCATGATGAATGGCCCGGCCCTCTGCTGGATCGATATATTCTGGTTTTGAAGGTCCAGAGCAAAACCTTTTTTAAGGCCGACGCCCCAATGATTCAGGAGCCGGTCTAAGCCCGTGTCCACATTGCCTGCATAAAAAGAGCCTGATTGAATATCCACGTTCTTGCCGTCTAAAAAAAAGGCCGTCGGCACGCCGGACAAAATTATTTGCTCGAGCTTGGCCAGATCGGCATCGGTAAAACGTTCACGGGGGCCCAGCACGGTCAAAGACCGGGGCAATCGGGCCGGATCGATTTTGTCAGCCAGGTCAATTTCGCGGACTTCATAATTCTCCCGGATCGCTTCCATAATCTCGGAAGGAATCTCGCGCGCGCCTTTGCCGCGCAAAATACCGGCCACGATGGGCTCCTTGGCCGTCAATTTCTTAATGCGGGTCGTCAAATCGTATTCCAAACCGTTAATGTCGCGGATGACGGGGATGGTCTCTTTCTTATCCCCGTAAAGCAGGACGGCGCCCATAAAACCATCCTTGATCTCATACTTGTCCTTGGCGATATAAGTCAGGCGCACCGGGGCCACTCCCATGGACATGGCCTCACGGCGGAACTCTTCGTCCTTGGAGCCGGCCAGAAAACGATATTCAAAATTCTTGCCTCCGTAGTTTTTGTAAGCCTTGAGCAGGTCCTTGAGATAATCCCGGTATGTCGCGTAGGGCTGGGGCAAATCTTTGCTGAAATAACATTTGACGATCACAGGGTCTTCGAGGGACTTTAATATCCGCTTGGAAGCCTTGGAAGGCGAATACACCTTGCCGTCGGAAAAATCAAAACGCAGATATAAAAGCTGGCTCACCAAATTAACGGCGATTAAAAAGGCGGCAATGGAAAAAATGGAGGCTACGCCGCCCTTGACAATAAAGGAAAATTTTCTATTCGGCATACGAGCCTCGCAACCGCTTCTCAAACCGCACTAAGGGCAGGGCTAAAAAAAAGGCGGACAGGCTCAAAAAATAAAGAATGTCCCTGCTGTCCAAAACGCCCCGCGCGATATTTTCCATGTGGGAGTCAAACCCTAAAAAACTCACCAGGGCGGACAAGGGATAAGGAAAAAAGATAATGACCTTTCCGGCCAAAAACAGCGCAAACCCAATCACCCAACTGATGAGATAAGCGGTAATCTGGTTTTTAGTGAGACTGGAGGCAAAAATGCCCATGGCGGCCAGGGCGGCGATTAAAAAAAGATTGCCAAGGTAGGCGCCGATCACGGCGCCCCAGTCCGGGCGCCCGAGAAATTCGAGCACGATGGGATAAATTCCGGTGAGCATCATGGCGATTCCGACCAATCCCACGACCGCCAGATACTTGCCGATTACGATTTCATAAACCCTCAGCGGCAAGGTCGCCAAAATTTCAAATGTGCCGGATTTAATCTCCTCGGAGAAAGAACGCATGGCCACGGCCGGAACCAAAAACACCAAAATTAGAGGCACCAAATCCATAAATGGCGCCATGCTCGCCTGATTCAACACAAACAAAGGCTGGGAAAAAAAATAACCGGTAACCAAAAGAAAGATGACATAGAGGACATAGGCGACGGGAGAATTAACCATTTCCAAAAAATCTTTTTTGGCTACGACCCAAATGCCGGCAAAAGAAAAAATTTTCTTTCCTCTCCCCGTCGCTTCACCGGGTAAGTTCATGAAAAATCTCCTCAAGGGACTTCCTCTCGGCCTTAAGCTCGACCAGACTTAAACGATGCGAGGCCGCGTACTTGAAGACCTCGGCGCGAATGTCCTTGGTGGCGCGAATCCGGTAACTGTATTCATCCAAAACATTTTTTTCCGGTCCCTCGACGGCCACGACGCCATCGAACGAATCAAAACGGTTGCCATTTTCCAGGGCCTTGCTGAAGCTCACGGTGATCAGATATTCCTCGGATTCGGACAAGGCGGCCAGAGTCCGGTCGGCAACGAGGCGGCCTTTATGAATAATCAACACTCGATCGCAAATCGCGTGAACCTCCGGAAGAATGTGGGTGGAAAGCAAAATAGTTTTTTCGGCCTTAAGGCTTACAATAAGCTCGCGAACCTCGCGGGCCTGAATGGGATCGAGGCCGCCAGTGGGCTCGTCGAGCAATAAAACGGCCGGGTCATGCAGAATGGCGGCCGCCACGCCCACTCTCTGACGGTACCCCTTGGACAGTTCAACAATATCCTTGCCAATGACGCTGGAGAGCCCGCAAGACCCAATCACCTCGCGCAGGCGCAGGTCCCGCGCGGACGCATCTCCCAAATTCCTGGCGTGCCATAAAAAGCCGAGGTACTCGCTCACTTCCATTGTTTCATAAATCGGATTGTTCTCGGGTAAATACCCGGCCTGACGGCGAATATCGAGCGCATGGCCAAGATTATCCAGGCCCAAAATTTTAACCGTGCCCGATGTCTGGGGCAAATATCCGGCCAGCACGCGCAATGTCGTGGTCTTGCCCGCGCCGTTGGGGCCTAAAAAACCAACGATTTCCCCTTTGCCGATGGCAAAACTCACTCCATCCACCGCGCGATTAGCGCCATACTCTTTGACAAGATTTTGAACTTCAATCACGACAAGTAAACTCCTTACAGAGAGATTTCAATTTAGCAAAAATTCCTAAACCTGTGTCACTCATTAGAGGTCTTCATGTCAATGGGGCAATAGATCCCCCTCC
>CAYHKQ010000012.1:25359-37778 GCA_964357255.1 uncultured Elusimicrobia bacterium | reverse complement strand
TTTAGTCTCTAATAAAAAGACCCTAAAGACCCTAGGCGTTTTGCGTGGGGACTGGTAAAGTTACTATTGGACTACTATTGGACTATCGGATTATTGTCTCGCCTGTTTGGATTTATCTCTGATTTATAGTAACTGCTCAGGTAAAAGACGCTCCCACTCTTGCCTCTCCCCCTGAGGGAGAGGCCGCGCCCGGCGCGGGTGAGGGGTCAATTCTCGACGGACCTGAGTAGCTACGATTTATAGATGAAAGCCTTAATGATCGAAATATCGAGGCGGTATTGCCGCATGGCGGCCCAGGGTTTCCTTTTGGGGTGGGCGGTTTACGCCTTTCTTTTGGGTTCCGGGGCGCGCCGTTGGTTGCGCGCGGCTCCGGCCTTTCAAAAATTAGAGACCGAAGAGCCGCGATGGGTGGCTCATTTGGCTAATTCACAGAATTTTTATCGCCACGACGCTTTAATTTGGGAGTCTGCCGTGGCCAATGGCCTTGATCCGGATTTGTGGAAGGCAATAATTATGGTCGAGTCCTCAGGCGACCGGCAGGCCCTAAGCTGGGCCGGAGCTATGGGGCTGGCCCAGTTAATGCCGGGCACAGCCCGGTCGCTGGGTCTTAAGCCCCATCAGCATTTTGACCCACAGGCAAATTTGAGCGCAGGCGCCGGTTATTTCAGATGGCTTTTGAAACGTTTTGGAGGCAATCTGACCTTGGCCGTGGCCGCTTACAATTCCGGCCCCGGCGCCGTCGCTACTTACGGTGGCATTCCGCCATTTGAGGAAACCAGGAAGTTCGTGAATTCCGTGTTGACGCTTCATCGGTGGCTCGGGGATCATCCGCAATGCTGGGCCATGAATTTGCGCTCAGGCCCAGAGGGCGAACTCGCGGTTGAGCCGCGTCGCTGGATCGGCCGGCCGCTGGGCTTCTTCGAAGAAACCTAAAGAAAAAAGCCGTTGACTTAATTTTGGAATTCCTTTCTTGGGCTCATCAGGAAATGTTGAAGCAGGCGCCCACTATTCAATATTTCCTGATGAGCCCTTTTTTGTTTGGTCCCTCCCCCTTCCCTATTTTTTATTTGAACACATTTTAGTGGATATTTGTTTTTTCTAAAAGCCGTTTGAGCCGCTCCAAAACGGGGGAATCTGGACGCGCCAGGCGGAATGTTTCGGCCCATTTTTTCATGTATCCAAGGTCAAGGGTGTTTTTGTGGCGCATGGCCGCCGTTTTTGCGTCAACGAGATCTTTGTCCCGGCCCGCGATTAGTTTTAAGAGCAGAAAATCTTCAATGCTCGGTAAATGAAGTTGAATTTCTTGAAATTTTAAAATGCGAGAGCGCCCAAGCGCCTCGAATTCAAAAGCTGTTCCGGCAATGAGGCAATCCACATGAAGGGAACCGAGTTTCATCTCAAAACAAAGCCTGCTCTCGGCATCGGCTAACGCTTTTTTTTCATCAACATCAAATCCGGCCTGCCGCGCCTTTTTAAGAAAGATGGACAAATCCTTATTCTGGCCGTAGAGCAAAAGGTCGAGGTCGGCCGTCATTCGGGGTTCCCCTAAAATGCTGGACGCTAAGCCGCCGATGACAAGATAGGGGACGCCGCTCCCTTCCAAGAAACGGCAGGTTTGTTTTACCTGTTCTTGAAAAGACGGCAAGTCCTGAATCAAAGGATTCGACCCAATCCACAAGAGGGGGGAATGTGCGGCATTGGCGCAAGGGAATCCATAAAATTCAAGAGTTCTAAAGTTTGACGGAAAGCTTTCTCGTCGGTGAGCGATGAGAGCCGACGAGCCTTTTCTTCATCAGTTTTTTTTAGAAATTGAGCTTGCTCAACCGGACTCATGGAAAGCCATTTGGCGATGCCGATTTTATTCATGGCGTTTTTAAGCTCAATGCGCAGGGGCGGGCCATGAAAAGATTTTAGGTAATTTAGATAAAGGTGCGTATTTTTTAAAATCCCCTATATTTTTTAATCGCTACTAGGCGGTCTAGGTAATAGGGCTTGGTAATCGGTTCGACATGAATGCCGTTGGTTACCGAGGCATGAATGAAATAGCCTTTGCCAAGGTAAATTCCCACATGGTCCACATGGGCTAAACCCGGACGCTTCATTGAGAAGAAAAGCAGATCGCCGGGAAGGACGTTTGCGGGAGACAAAGGAAGCGTTGAGCGGTATTGATCGCGGGCCACGCGCGGCAAATGAAGCCCGGCGTTACGATAGACCAATTGAACAAAGCTTGAGCAGTCAAGCCCTGTTTGGGGATGCTCGCCGCCCCAAAGATAGGGCGTGTTCAGGTAGCGCAGGGTCTTGCCGATGACTTCATCGCGGGTCTTGGCGATGGATCTTGCCTGGGCAAGGCCGGGACATCTCATCAGGAAAACGACCAAAACCAAAAATTTGAACGACTGCTTCATCAATGATAAATAGAGCACAACTTCCGCGTGAACGAGGCTCGCTTGTAACGATGAGAAGCTTTTACGGTTTTTCAAGGGCAGAGTGATAGACGTCGGCGATTTTGCCTGCCAGGGCTTCGGCTGAAAACAGAGTCCTGACCCGTTCGAGAGCATTTTGTCCGAGTTGTTGCCGCCAGGGTTCATTTTGGAGGATTTTATTGATTGCCTGGACCAGGGCCTCGGAGTCGCAAGGGGGAACAGTCAATCCCGTTTGTTGGTCCAGGCTCACCCCAGGCACGCCCGTGGCAAGAGCGGTGTTGATTACCGGTTTTCCAGCGGCCATGGCTTCCATCTGCACAACCCCGAAAGCTTCGTTGGGTGAAACCGAGGGCAGGATGAAAAGATCGCAGGCATGGTAATAGGCGGCAAGGTTTTCGTCCGTCTTGGCGCCTAGAAAAATAGCGCGTTCATCAAGACCGAGACGTTTGGCCATGTCGCGCAACGCGCCGCTTAAAGGGCCATCGCCGATCAGCAAAAGCTTGGCTTGTCGGGTTACTCCAGGCAAGGCGTCGAGCAGATACGCCAGCCCTTTGTAAGGCACCAGTCTTCCGACAAAAAGGATTAAGGGCGTTCCGTAACGCCGGCGAATGGCCTGGGCTTCCTTTTGAATGGCCGGAGTCAAGACAAACCGCTCGGTTTTTATCGCCAATGGAATGATTTGAGTTTTAGCTCTAAAGCATTGAAGGGCGCGGGAGTTTTGAGCCAGTTGTTCAGAGGTTGTGATAATGATTTGAGCCCGCTCCAATATCCATCGGCTCAAGGGTGAGAGCGCGCGGGCGAAAAATTTTTGACGCACAATATCACTATGCCAGGTAATCACCAGTTTGGCGCCGGGCCGCAGTATCCACTGGGAAAACTCGGCGAGAGGAAACGGCAGGTGAAGGTGAATAAGGTCCGCCTCGCGCGCCAATCGCTTAAACCAAAAAGGGAAAGCAGGGCTAACCGGCATAGACCAATAAATTCCCAGGCTTGGAGCCTTAAAGACCGGGATGCCATTGATGATTTGATGGTAAGGAGTGAGGAGTGAGGAGTGAGGCGGCGCGGTAGGGGCATTCTCTTGACAGCAGAGCGCGCGGATGTCAAATTCTTTGGCCATCTCTTCGGCCAAGAGTTGCACATGCTGTTCCACCCCGCCGATCCAAGGATGGTAGAGCTTGGAAACCAGAAGAATTTTTGATTTAGTCATAGGGTTTTTTGACGGTGATCGCGCGAAAGTCAGGGCGGCGGCCTGGCTTAAAAAATATTTGAACGGTTTTTTCCCCGCGCCAAAAAGCGCGGGGGAGTTTTTCGGCCCATTCAATGGCGACTAGGTTGCCGGGGTCCTCCAAGTAATCGCCCAAGTTGAGTCCGCTTAAGTCCTTGGCGCTGTCGAGCCGGTAAAGGTCGGCATGAATCAATCGTTTGTAAAACCGGCCTTTGGGAATCCGGTATTCCTGTATTAAAACAAAACTAGGGCTCTTGACCCAGTTTTTGACGTCAAGAGTTCGGGCCAGGCCTTGGACAAAAACAGTTTTTCCGCTGCCTAAATTTCCTGAGAGTAAAATTAGCCGCGTCTGCCGAGCGCGGCAAATTTTTAGAATTTTTTCGGCCAGGCAGGCGGTTTCCTCCGGGGAATATGAGGAGAATCGCAGAGTCTTAGTTCGCGTTTTCAAGCATTTCATGGACGGCTTGCTCGACCTCGGCCACGGAGAGTTCTTTCATACATTCATGAGTCCCGGTCCAACAGATGAATTCCCGGCCATTAAAGCGCGACGAGTTCCGCGCGGTTTGCGGGGTATAGCAGGGATGGCAAGGGACGCGCCGGACGAGATAACGGCGCCGTGGCCCCTGCGGGGCGACCAAGAGTGGGTCTGAGGGACCAAAGAGCATCAGGGTCGGCGTGCCCAGGGCCGCGGCGAGATAGAGGGGGCCGGAATCATGGCCGATGGCGAGGCGGCAGTGTTTCAAGATGGCTAAAAGTTGGCTGAAGCCGGTTTTTCCGGCAAGGTTTTTAACGCCAATCGGATGGGATTGGCTCGTAATCCATTGGGCAAGATCAATGTCGGCAGGGCCGCCCAAGAGAATTAAAGGCGCGCCGTGATTTGCGTGTAATTTTTTTATCAGCCCGGCGAATCGCTCCTTGTCCCAGCGTTTGATGGTCATGAGCGTGCCGGGATTGTCCCCGCCGCCGGGAAGAATTGCGATGGGAGCGTGGTCGAGGGAAATATTTTCCTTGCGGCAAAGTTCGTCAAGAGCGGTTTGGTCTTCGCTTAATAGATTGATTTGAAGGCGCTTGTCGTGACTTTGCGCGCCGAGGCATTGCGCGATGTCGAGATACCGTTGAGCCTCGGGAATTTCGGAGTGGAAGGCCACGGGGTGAGTTAATAGGCCCAAACCCGGGCCAAACCCCGCGCGCTTGGGAATGTGAGCGCCAAACGCCAGCGCCGCAAACGCCGGCGAGCGGTGGCCGATAAAGGCAAGGTCATAATGTTGTCGGGCCAGACGTCGGACTTGGGTTAAAAAAGAGAAGGCCAGTTTTAATTTGGAGATTTTTTGATAAGGCTCGTCCCAAAGCAGGACCTGCCGGACTCCATTGATTCGGCGGGCCAACTCTTGGACCCAGCTTGAGCACAAAAAATCTATTGAGGCTTGAGGGTAGCGTTGCCGCAGGGCGCGCAAGGCCGGCGTCATTTGCGCGATGTCGCCCAGACAGCACAGTTTGATGACTAAGATACGCCGGATATCCATGGTCAGAAAATTTGGGCTTTTTAATGCAGTAAAGCGGTGGCGATAAGCAAATAGGAAAAGACGCTCACCAGGTCCGTTGTGGTTGTCACCAGGGGTCCGGAAGCCGTAGCCGGATCAATTTTGAGTTTGGTAAAGATAAAAGGCTCAAGGGCGCCGATGGTGGAGCCCGTGGTCAGGGAAATGACGGTGGCGACGCCTACGACAAAGGGAAGCTGTCCGCCGAAACGCTCGCCGTAGAGAAAATGGGCGAAGATGGCGGCAATCCCGCCGTAGGTCAGGCCCATCGCAAGTCCAACCAGAAAATCCGTGCGTATAGCATGGCGAACGCTGTCCATTTTCCATTCGCCTGTGGCTAAGGCGCGGATCGCGATCGTGGAGGATTGTGTGCCGATATTGCCTCCCATCGCGGCAATGAACGGCATAAAGCTCGAAAGCGCGACAAAGCGGCTGAGCGTTTCTTCAAATCCCCTGACAATGTGGGCCACCAAGTATCCTCCGGCGCAGGTAATGATGAGCCAAGGCATACGCAAGATGATAATTTCGTGCACCTTACGGCGCGTTAACTCCGCGGCCTGGGTTCCGGCCATTTTGGCGATATCTTCAGTCGCTTCTTGATGGAGAACGTTTAAGACATCGTCAATGACGACGGTGCCGAGGAGTTTGTTGGCGTGGTCCACGACGGGAAGGCTGGTTAAATTGTATTTCGTGAAAATTTGGGCGACTTCCTCTTGGTCCATTTCCGGGCGGACCTTGAGAAGCCCCACCGGCCACATGATGTCCGTAATTTTACTGTCCGGCGGGGCCGCGATTAAGGTTCGCAGGGAAAGAATTCCCAGGAGTCGGTTTTCCTTGTCCGTGACATAAAGCGCGTAGAGTTCGCCCACGTTTTTGAGACGGGCCGAGGCCCGCAGGCGCTCCAAGGTCATATTGACCTTCCAGGCGGGCTCCACGCAGAAAAATTCGTGTTGCATCAGAGCCCCTGCGCTGTTCTCCGGCCAACCGATGGCTTGCGGCATATAGGCCAAGAGCCGCTGTTTTCTGGCCTGGGCCTGGAGTTGTTTTAAGAAACGCTCGCCGAGCGGACGGAAGAGCTGGAGCCGCTCTTCAATGGCGAGGCTCAGGCTTCCATAGAGCGCTTCTTCGTTGCGTATTGTGGATAAGAGATATTCCTGGTCCTTGCTTTCGAGTTCTTCAAAAAGTTGAAGCCCTCGATTGGCCGTGAGCAGGCGAAAGAGCAGGAGTTTTTCCGTGTTCGAGAATTCTCCCCAGCCCTCGGCAAGCTCAAGGGGTGAAATTTCGGCCAGAATTTTTTTGAGTGTCCAAAAATTTTTGGTTTCCAGATAGTTTTTAATTTCCGGAACGAAAATGGTGTAAATTTTTAGGCCGTCCACAAACTCATTCTACAGTTTTTGATAATCTGTCCAAATGGCGATTATTGTCGAGAGATCAATTTTGCCGCAGACCCTTCATCGGCAAGCCTTGGGCCGTCATTTGGAAATCAATAATTTTTTTATGGGAACTTTTAGCCAGGCGCTTGAGTTGGCGCGCCATTTTCTCGGGCAGGATTCACCCCGGCTTCACGTTTCGCTCAATGCCAACGCCCTTTATTGGGCCGCTCATAACGAGCTATTCCGGCGTAGCGTAGAGGGGGCCAATTGGGTTAGCGCGGATGGCGCTTCCATTTTATTGGCCGGGCGCCTGTTCGGATTTGAGGTCAAGGAACGCGTGGCTGGTTTTGATTTGATGAAGGCCTTGCTGGAAATTTGCCGTAATGAGCGTTGGGCCGTCGGTTTTTTAGGTTGCCGCGCGGATATTCTGGGCCTCGTGGATTCTCATTGCCGCCGGCATTATCCCGGGCTTGAAGTCGTTGTGCGCCAGTGGCAGGCGCAGGAGGACTTTTCTTTGAAATTGGGGCGCGAGTTAAGAGATCGCGGCGTCCGGGTTCTTTTTGCCGCCTTGCCTTCGCCCCAACAGGAGATTTGGCTGTCGCAAAATAAAAATATTATCGGCGTGCCGCTGTGCATGGGCGTGGGGGGAAGTTTCGAGGTTTTAATCGGCCAGGCGCGCAGGGCGCCTCGATGGCTGATAAAAGCGGGGCTTGAATGGCTGTACCGATTTTTTCAGGAGCCGCGCCGCAGGGCTTTAGCCACCGGCCGGGCCACGTTTTGGCTGAGCCTCCATCTGGCCCGATGGTGTTTTGGTAAAATAGTTCGGTCATGAGCCAATAAAGGCAACTTCTTTTTTTGTTTTTGTCCTGTTATGAAATCTAGCGGAATTTGGATAGTCAGCCCGATATATATTTTGGTGGCCTGCTTTCTTGTTGCCTGCGCTAAAAAAGGCCCTGGCAAGCCAAAGATTGTTCGCGGCCCTGCCACCTTGCCTGTGGAGGAATTTGTCTATCATGGCGACACCTGGCAAATCTGGGCAACCATTCCTAAAGGATGGGTTGCCAAAAAGGCGCCTGATCTTGTCCGAGAATATGTGATGCAGGGCAATAGGGCAATTTCGCCTGCGATGGAAATATGGCACTCGTCGTGGGATGTTGATATTAGTTTTGATATCTATGAATCTACAAGGAATTCTTTTTCGAAGTTTGAAATGAGAGATTTTTCTTTTCCCAAGGGACGCGAAGCTTTCATTGCGACAGGAGACCATGATTTCTACGCCAAACAATATCGTTTCCCATATAAAACTTATCACGATGCAGTGGGCGGACAGCAGGCCCTATGGGAGGACTTTTGTTTATCAGGAATTGATTTTTACGCTTGCGGCGACGAGCTTTGGGTTCATCCCTTGTCGCCTTTTGGGCTTATTATTGAGGTCGGATTTACAGATTCCGGGCTGAAAATTAATGATCAACAGAAGGTCTCCAAAGAGGAATTTGAAAACATACGCGCTGAGGGTAAATTTTTTGCGCGATGTTTTCCTCCTGACGAGATTTTGGGTGAATGGCGCCTGGATCCCGGCTGTTACCTTTTTGACAGAGCCGACCCTTATCCAGAATGGGTGCGCGAACAAGCCAGGCAGATAGTCAAATCCATGACCTGGGCAAAGCTGAATAAACCAGGAGGCTCCAATGACGCTCATTAGTATTATTTTTGCTTGCGCAGTTTCGTTGCAGGCCCAATCCCAGGGTTCCTTGCTCATGCAGGGGTCTGGGGAAGAGATCCTTTTCTTAAACCGTTGGTTTGACAATGGACGTTTTCGCCAGTCAAGGCCGCTCATCCTGCCGGCTATTCCATCTGAGAATTTTGCAGGGCTCGGGCCGGATCAGTTTATTTTGGCCCAGCACATTAATGATCAAAAGCCAGTGCCAAAGAAGACCTACGTGCTACCCAATTCCACGCCTTCAGCCCAGCTTCGCGCCAATATCATGGAGGGGGCAACGCGTCTCTCAGGCGCGAAATATGCTTCTGGCGGATGCACAATATCCAAAGGCATGGATTGCAGCGGATTCGCCTGGCGTGTCTTGCGGCCTGCTCCCAAAAACAAATACGGCAACAAGTGGTCTGTGGAAAAATTTCATGAGCAAACCCAAAAAAGAGACGCTAAAAAGCCCGAAGAACAAATTAAGAAAGGCGACTTAATAATTTGGCACGACGGAAAGGATAGCCATATCGGATTTTATGCAGGTAAAAACAGCGATGGTAAAAAACATCTAATTGTACACGCCTCATCTGAAAAACAGCCTGCTGGGACACAGGCCGTCAGAGAGATAGCCGATATTAAAAGAGATACCCCCTACTACGTCGTTGACACCGTCAAATTCCTGACAGGACTGACGGATGATGATCTCGACCAAACCGTTCAAACAGCGAAACCTGGCGTTCAAAAGCCAGGTCGCCAGGGCGTTGACCTTTATTTACCCTATGTTCCTTCGGCCCAGGAACTGGGCTTGGGACCCCTGCGCTCCGCCATTTATGAGCCAATCTCTGGAAAACTGACCTTGATTGGGGAGCGCCAGGCTACGGATGCCCCAGGCGTGAACCCTCTTTATATCTTGGAGCTCTTGGCTAGCCTGGAGCGCACTGCTGGTGAGTTCCCCTATTTTAATCTCATTCCCACTGCCGAGACAGTTGACTTGACAGTTCGTCTTATGCAAAAGCGCGGGCCTCCGGTTAATCCACCAGAAAAATTCACCATCTACAGGGGCCGCCAGGCCTGGAAGTGGGCAGGATTCCAAGAAATTGGGCCAGAGGAACTAACCTTGGAGCCGCGATTTTCCGACCCTGGCCTTGCTTTTACTGAGTCGGGCCGCATCATGTTCGAGGCGGATTTGCTTCTTAAAAAAACGATGTGGGAAGGGCCGAGCACAGCCCTTCAATACCTCAAATGGGCCGAATCCAATGGATTGGCCAGCAATCGGGAAACAGCCTCCGCGGTTTGGCTGGTTGCTGATCCAGCCTCTGCCGGCGTTGCTTTGAAGGTCACCGGCGCTGCGCAGGCTCTCGATATCGCCGAAATCAAAATCAAGGTCTTTTGTAGCTCTCATGCCAATATCCGCGATGTGCTCAAAAACATTAATCAAAGGACTGTTAATCTGTCCTGCTCCAAGGACACTAGGGCCGGCTTTCATGGCCGGTATTTTGAGTCAAATTTCGAGCAACTGTCGCAAGGTTATCCTGTCTTGTCGCAGTTGAGAGAATTGTACAAGGCCCTGCTAGTGGCCAAGCTACTTTACGCCAATTCCGTCACTAGCGCGAGCCTGGGATACAGCCTGCCCCTCGAAAAGT
Source organism: uncultured Elusimicrobia bacterium (assembly GCA_964357255.1). Classification (GTDB taxonomy): domain Bacteria; phylum Elusimicrobiota; class Elusimicrobia; order JACQPE01; family JACQPE01; genus JBBTIS01. The sequence continues at coordinate 27,874 of CAYHKQ010000012.1, read as the reverse complement.
CGCTACCCGACTCGGTCAAGGTGCAACCCTCTTTTATAGCCGGGGACATAATGGCGATTTTTGGCGCTATCGGCGGCGCTGGAGGCGTTAATTTGTATCCTTCCTACCCCATCAAAAATTTGCCCAAGTCTCTTTATGGCCTTGATACGAACGCCGGGCAAATGTCAGTTCCAATCGAGGATATGAACACACCGGCCCTTGCAGGAATCCACCTGCGGGCGGTGCAGTTTTTGACGAAATAGCGGGTATCACAAAACGTGAAACCACGTATCTGCTCAGACCAAATGGAATTCTTCTTTTTGCCTTTTGGGAGGCCGAAGGTAAATAAAGGCATGAAGGTTTTTCCGCAAACGTTCTAGAGCTTCGCCGTATTTCATGAAAAAATTGATCGTATTGACCATGGTGGCTTTCCTTTCTGGGGCAGGCGTTCTTTTGGCGGCCGTGTGTCGTACTCCAATAAATGTCAAAGTCATCGGCGTTTCCACCTCCGCTTTTACCGTTGAGTGGACGGAAAGAACTACCGGTAAAGGGATTTGTAGCGCGACCTATACGGTTGTTGCCGCCACAAATTCAGGCCTAAGCCCCATCGTTTCTTCGGCGACACTGGTTGACGCTAGTAGCGCCAATAATAAAATAGCGAGCGTCACCGTGGGCGGCCTTTTGCCCAATACGATCTATTGGGCTGCCGTCAGTAGCGCCAGCACGGGGCCTTTTTCGGCGTTGCCCAGGCCCAGCTCTTCAACACTCAGTCTGCCGCCTGATTCCCCTGTTTTTGGAATTGTTTGGCTCAGTTCGGCCGCAATGAGTTGGACAGTTCCCAGTGGAGGGGCCAGGGGTTATCGGCTTCAAGCCTCCACAGCTAATTTCTCCGGTGGAATCGTTTTTTCGTCCGCCACAAACAACGGTAATTTGACCTCGTTGAGGGTTTTAAGTTTAAGTCCCAATACCACTTACTTTTTCAGAGTCGGTAGCTTGAATTGGAATAATCTTCCGAATTTTGCCGCGACTATGAGCACAAGCGCCTTGGCTAATTTGCCCAGCTCGGTAGCGTTCGGCGGAGTTTTTGCCAGTTCTGTTTCGATGAGTTGGGCGCTACCAGTTGGGGGCGCTAAAGGATTTAGGATTGACGCCTCAACAGTCGGCAATTTTTCCGGAATTTTATATTCCTCAGTCACGGCCAGCGCCTCAGCCGTTTCCTTGGTAGTTCAAAGCCTCACTCCCAATACCGCTTATTTTTTTCGCGCCGGCTCCTTAAATTCAAACAACAGGGTCAATTACGCCTCAACCATTTCCAGTTTGACTTTAGCCGCAGTTCCAGTGTCCGCATATCCAGCCTTCAGTCCCGTCAATATCACCAGCATCACCTGCCGATGGGCAACTAATGCCAATCCTCTTGGAACGGCGTACGTGGCCGAGCTTTCGAGCTCTTCTCAATTTTCTACCTTGTTGACCTCGTCGCAAACAGTCCTTACTGTTTCAACTTTTTCTAGTTTATCCGCTAGCTCGACTTATTATTTTCGGGTCAAGGCTAGAAATCAGAATGGGCGTGATACGGCCTACTTAATTCTTGGCTCCACCTCCACCCTTGATTATCCCTTGGCCCAGGCCCCGTCCAATCCCCAGGCCCAAGCCTTGTCCTCCTCGGAGATCGTCCTGTCCTGGGACGAGAATGGCAATGCCCCGTCAACCCCCTACGAAATCACCCTGTCCACGGATAACTTCGCGGGCCAAATCTCCACCCCTGTTCCCTTCTCATCAAATTACACGACGACTCGATCTACGATTGCCCTGTTAAGCCCCAATACGATTTACAGCCTAAGAGTGAGAGCCGGGAACCCCGCCGGAGTCCCTAGCCCTTACTCCTCCACGGTTTCCACCAAGACCTTCTTGGCCCCGGCCCCGGCCACCCCGACCCTGACCACGGTCATCGAGGTCGCAAGCGCGGCCTTCACCGTTACCTGGAAAGAAAAGAACACTGGAAGCGTTACTTATATTCTCTCGGCCTCCACCAATTCCTCAGACCTTCTCTCGAGCATGATTTCCTCGACCACGCTCACGGACCCAAGTTCCGGCATTGACTCGATCGCCACGGCCACGGTCTCGGGCTTAACTCCCAACACCCTTTATTACGCCTCGGTCAGAGCCACCAAGCCCAACGCGCAGGAGAGCCCCTTCTCAGCGGAAAAAAGCTCCGTCACATTAACTAATCCCCCAACCCCGGCTTTCTCCAACGTGGGGATCACGAGCATGACAATGTCCTGGCCTATCCCAGACGGGGGCGCCTCCAATTTCCTCGTTCAACTCTCCACTGATTCCTCATTGAACCCCCTGCTCATTTCTTCAACCCTGGCCGGTTCCCAGACCGCGCTCGCTTTAACCGGTCTTAACTCCCAAACCGCGCACTATGCCCGCGTAGCTTCCAAGAACCAGGGGGGGAATCCCTCATGGAGCCAAATTATTTCCACCTCCACCCTTGATTATCCCTTGGCCCAGGCCCCGTCCAATCCCCAGGCCC
>CAYHKQ010000012.1:0-25259 GCA_964357255.1 uncultured Elusimicrobia bacterium | reverse complement strand
ATTACGCCTCGGTCAGAGCCACCAAGCCCAACGCGCAGGAGAGCCCCTTCTCAGCCCCAGATAGCGCTAGGACTTTATTCATTTCTACCGGTAACGCCGAACCTCTACCGCCGCCCCCTCTGCAACTACCGCCATCTCCGCCCCCGCCACCCTCGGCCGTTGGACCGACATTGACGACGATTCTTAATGTATCAACGGGTTCAATGACTGTTTCGTGGAAAGAAAAAAATCGCGGTTCAACCGAATTTTTAATCATAGCTTCAACCGACCCTTTGAATCTTGTGGGTTCCATGATTTCTTCGACGACATTGAATGATTCTAGCGCCGATACGAATACAATCGCAACCGCCACGATTTCCGGGCTGGCTCCCAATATCTTGTATTTCGTTTCAGTCCAAGCGAGCCGGCCGGGCCATGTCCCGAGCGGTTTTTCAAGCGCTGATCATGCCTCAACATTGGCCAACAGCGTGGGCATTGATTCGTTTGGCGTTAATCAGTCCAGCATTAGCGCTTATTGGGCTTTGCCCTCAGGAGGGGCGAGCGGTTTTATTTTAAGCGTTTCAACCAATAGTAATTTTGTAAACGCCGCGTCCTCGACAAGCCATAATCCGTTGATCACAACGTTGATTGTCAAAAATCTCATCCCTTTGACGACATATTTTATTCGGGCCGGCAGTTTGAATCTTGATGGAGCGGCCAATTGGGGCGGGATAATTTCAACAACAACCCCGTCCCTTCCCGCAGGGCTACAATCGCCCGCAGTCAAGCCGACATCGGCCGCGATTATCAGCCGCTCCACTGACTCTTTAACCGTGACCTGGAAAGAAAAAAATACGGGACTTACGGATTTTATTCTTGTAGCTTCCTCCGTGAGCGGGATTATTGAGAGCATTGTTTCTTCCGTGACTTGGAGCGATTCCGAAGCCGCGAGCAATAAAACGGCCACGGCCACTGTGGCAGGATTGGCCCCCAATACGCTTTATTATGTGGCCGTTGCCGCGGCTCACAACGGAGCCTGGAGCGATTATTCAAGCCCGGACAAGGGCGTTACATCGGCCAATGCGCCGGCCGGACTTCAAGCGATTCCGGCTTCCTCCAATTCTTCATTACTGCGCTGGCAAGCGAACGGCAATCCGAAAGACACGTTGTTTGAGATCACTATTTCACTTGACGGGTTTAGATTGGATATCTCAACCCCCGTGACATTTGCGAAAAAATTAACGGCATACGAAACAACGCTGAACGGACTTATGGCCGGGCTGGCGTACTGGGCCCGGGCTCGCGCTATCAATCGCGAGGGCGTGCCGGGCGATTATTCCGAGCATGTAATTTTCAAAATTCCGACGCCACCCGCGACTTCGTCATCTACCCTCAAGCAAGGGGGCGCGGCCGTCTTGATCGCGGCCGGGCAGGAAACGCGCCTTCATTTTGATCCCGGGGCTTTTCAATCGGACGCGGTAATTTTTATCTCCACCGATCCTATAAACAATCCTCTTCATGTGGATAAGATTAAATTGGAAACCGCTGTGTCGAATCTCAAAGGGGAGCGTTATTTACCGGGCTTGATGCGCGAATTTTCCGCGTTGGTCGGCAACGAGATTCACACTGGAGCCTTTTTGAGCCCGGTCCGTCTGGAAATGTCATACGCCTTCCTGGACCGGGACCGTAACGGATTCTTGGACAGCCTTAATCCTCCCTTGCGCGTTGAGCGGCTCGCTATCTGGGTGCTTGACGAAAATCAGGGTGTTTTTGTCCGGTGCCCGGATTCCAGGGTTGATATTTTGACGCAGGAGGTTGCCTGTGCCTTAAATCATTTTTCCGTCTACGCTTTATTAGTCAGCGCGCCGACCATGGCAGGGGGGGAGATTTACGCGTACCCCGTGCCCTGGCGGCCTCATAGCCCCGATCCCGTAGAGGCCAGCGTAGCCGGCATTACTTTCGATAATCTTCCAAATCAGGGAGAAGTCGTGATTTATACGCTCTTGGGCGACTGGGTTGAGACGCTTTCCTGGAGCGCAACGACGCAGGTGAAATGGGACGGCAGGAACGCCCGGGGGTCGTCCGTGGCCAGCGGCATTTACATCTGGCGCGCCACCGGCAATGGAATTTCTAAAACCGGAAAGTTGATGATTATTCGATGAGAGAAAAGCGATCGCACGGACCCTTGAGGAATTTCCTTTTCCTACTTATCTGCTTAACCGCTTATCCGCTCAACCGCTCTTTTGTGTGGGCTAAGCCCGCCGGCACGGTGTCCGGTCAATTTTTGGCGCTCGGGGCCGGGCCAAGAGCCGTGGCTATGGGCGAGATCGGCGTGGCCGCTTCCCAGGACGCTTATGCCGCTTATTGGAACCCGGCGGCCCTGGTGCGGCTAAATTCTCCTGAAATTTCCTTGATGCACGCGAGCCACTTTGAAAGCGTGGATCAACAGTTTGCCGTTTACGCTCAACCCATGCCATTTGGGACCGCGGCATTGTCGTTTGCCAGGCTGGGCGTGGCCCCTTTGCCGGCTTACGATGTTTCGGGCAGTCCGGCCGGCACGCTCAACGCCGGGGATTGGGGCGCTGGATTTTCTTTCGGATCTTCTCTTTTTTCAGGGTCCTTAGCCATGGGCGTTACGGCCAAGTGGATCAATGAGCGTTTGGGCCCGGTAAGCGCGTCGGCCCTAGCGGCTGACCTTGGGGCGCTTTATCGTCTGCCTGCCATAAGGGCGGCGCCGCGTCTCAATCATGTGCGGCTTGGCGTGGCTTTTGTCAACGCGGGCCAGGGTTTGAAATTTGATACCGAACGTTTTCCTTTGCCTCAAGCGTTACGCGTGGGCGCGAGCTTGGACGACGTCGTTAAATCCCGCCCTTTTACTTTTAGCTTAGAAGGGGTATATCCCAAGGATGGCAGTCTTTACGGCGCTCTGGGCGGCGAGCTTTGGCTTACTCCCATGCTGGCCTTGCGCGGCGGTTGGCGCGGATCGCAAGATATCGGCTCGGGGTTAAGGCTGGGTTTTGGCGTCAAAGCGGCGGGCGCGATTTTTGACTACGCCTGGTCTGGATTTGGGAATCTCGGCGCATCTCATCGCATTGGAATCACGATGCGTTTTGGCGTGCCCAGACATCCTCTATTGCAACTCATTCGAGGCGCGCCGGAATCGGCGGTTCCGCTCCCGCTTGAGTCGGCCGTTGAACCAACAGCCGCGGCCATTTTTGCTTCAGCGCCGCCGTTGCCGATCCCGGCCACGGCTCCCGATTTACCGATAGCGAGCAAGATTTTGACACCCCCTGTTCGTTCTTTTTTGAAAATCAAGGCGAGGTCCGCTCCTTCTGTCATTGCGAGGCCCTTGAGTTCGCCGAAGGGGACGAAGCAATCTCAGAAAGGGAACATCCTCGATGAGATTGCTTCGGGCCGAAAGGCCCTCGCAATCACAAATAAAAAGGGTGGCCGCTTCGCTACAACCGGAGCGGCCTTTAAGAAAGGAATCTTAGCGGGATGCCTTGGGGCTTTTTTTGTCGCTTTGGGGGTTTGGTTTATTTACCGGAGGCGATCCATCGGTCGAGGCTAAAAGAACTGTTGCGCCGCGAAAAGATGAAGTGAGCCAGGCTGATCAGGACGGCGTCTATTATCATGGCTTGCCACGCAACCAGATGAGGCCCGGCCCCGCCGAAGCATCCGCATTCCCCGATTTTGACGCCGCGAAGAAGCGTGCTGGCCAGCGCCAAAAAAAACGAAGAGCTTAAAATCCCGCAGACGGCCGCGGACCAGCGCGTTAAATAGCCAGCCAATAAAAATCCCGAGGCAAATAACTCAACCCAGGGCATAATTTGGGCGACAGGCAAAAGAAGAGATTCGGGCAAAATTCGGTAGGCCTCGATGGCCGCGGCAAAATCAGCGGCCGGCTCTAAGAGCTTTAGAAATCCCGAAATAAAAAGAGTTAAGCCCACCGTAAGGCGCGCCGCCAATCCCACCCAATCGGGCTTTTCCTGAAGCGGCGCAAGAGCCGTTTTATTTATTTTTTTCATTTTTTAGAACCTCGATCAGCCGCGCGCCGTCGCGTCGGAGTTGCCCGGAACCCACAAGCCGGAACTGGCCAAGCAGAAAGGTCGGGGTCGAGGAGAGGCCAGCTCTTTCCCCCTCTGCTACATCAGTTTTGATAATGGCTTCGGTTTTTGGGTCGGCTAGGCATGCCTCAAAGCCAGTTAGGTCGAGTCCTAAATCCTTGGCATAGCGCAAAAATTCAATTTTCGCGTCCTGGGCTTTGGACCATTCTTCCTGTTTGTCGAAGAGGATGTCGTGATACGGCCAGAATTTATCTTGGGCGCGGGCGCACTCGGCGCCGGCGGCGGCGAGTTTTGACCAGGCGTGCATTTGCGAGAGCGGGAAGTATTTATAGACGATTTTCAAGTCATTGGGATAAAGTCCCAAGAGATCGTCTGCCACGGTTGTTGCCCGCTTGCAACTTGGGCATTGGAAATCGGAAAACTCAATGAGCGTCAATGTCGCTCCGGGCGGACCTTTTACGCGTCCGGCCGGCAGGCTGAGCGCGCTCGCCCATCGGCTTTGCCGTGCTAAATGCACGGACCCAATCAACGCTGCCGAGAGGGCCGCGCCGCAGAAAATCCGCCTAGCCGAACGTTTTTTCATTCAAGTCCCCAGGGCTTCATTTTCTAAAATTTGGAAAAGATAAAATGGTAGGCGTCAAGCCCGAAAGGGCCACGGATAAAGAGGAGGCGTTGACCATGAGAAGAGTTTTTATTTTTTTATTGGCGGTGGCGTTATTTGGCGCCATCGCGGCCTTGGCCTGGGCCGGCCCGCATGGCTTTTTTGAGGGCCAAGCGGCTCGGCAACGGCGCATCGACATCAGCAGTCCCCACGGCCGCTTTACGGACATGGAGCAACTGGCTCTTCAAATGCAGGCCGTGATCAATGCTAAGGACAATTGCGAAGCGGCCCGGTTTAAGGACTGCGTCATCACGCAGTGGAAGCTGGTGTCTTGCAATAACGCCGTTTCTATTCCCGGCCAAGAGGCGTTGCTCGTCACCTGCGAAGCCACGGCCCTGGCTCGTGGCGTGAGATGAGTTTTTAAATGTTCACGTAATCGCGCGCGGGGCAATCGTAGGTTGACAACAATCTTTCCGCCCCGGCAGAAACTCAAAATGTAATCTCGCCCACTTTCGGGGCGTAGGGAGACTTGTCTTGGGAGCCGCTGGGCGGGGTCGGTCTTTTTTCTTCAGAGGAGCCTCTTGTCCCGGCGTCATCCTGATCCTCTGGGATTTGTGAGTCATCCTCCTGGGCCACGATATGCAGAAAATATTCCTGAGATGAGTTCGGGTTGATGCCGATAAATTCTTGCAGCGTTTCAAGGGTGGCTGAAAACCATCTGGCTTGCCCGCGAAACCGGAATCCCGCTTGTGCCGGCAGAAGCGCTTTTTTATTTTTTGTAGGATCAACCTGCGCTAGAAATCTGCTGGATTCCTTGGCCATTTGTTGAAGGATTCTGCCGAAGGCGTGGTATTTTTTAGTCTCCACGGTTAGTTTCATTTTTGGATTATTCTCGAGCTCCTTCTTTCTTTCCTCCAGCCCATGGCGCAAGTCTAGGCATTTTTGAGGGAGATTAAATTTCTGCGTGCCTTGATAGTCGTTGACCCATTCCATAAGTGAACACAAATTGCCGACTGCAGGGCCTCCGGTGTATCCGTATTCCATAATGCCGATGAACCCATTGTAAGGCACGTCCGCCGCATCAAATACGCTGTATTTATCGTCGTCGGCGAAGGCCGGACTGCCGGCGCTCAGACTTCCCAGTAAAATTCCAATAAAAATGATTTTTTTCATAAGTCCCCCTTGCCTATATAGTCTAACAGATTTTTCTTGAAATGCCAGTGCAGGCAACTGCAATTCTACCGGGCCGGAAAAAAATAGAAAACAAATTTATTGTTATAAAATAACATCACTATGCTCAAGGGGAGAAAAGATCGGCCTCGGAATGAGCGGGGTTTGGCGTTATTTTTTACGGCGATTTTTTATTTTACCTTGGCTCCGGCAGTCTTTGCGTCCGAGTCTTTTCAATTTTCCCCCCCGCCTTTTTCCATGCTTAATCAGCGCGGCGTTGACGCCCAGCGGGACGGGAGCATTGATTATATCGGCATGAAAATCGGCAATGCCGACTTTAAGGCGGCCAACTTCGGGTTTAACCGAACGGCCAAGCAGTGGGACACTGGCGGCATGGGATTCGGCTTCAATTATATGTTGATTACGGCTTCGATGAAGGACAATTCTTTTGGAAGCGCCAGCATTAATTTTTTTGGCATGGGCTTGTCGCCTAATTTTAATTTCATATTTGATGTCTTTGGCCGCGAGGAAGACGATTTTAGTTTGCCCATTTATTTCGGGCCGCATGTCAATTACAACAATATTATGGGTAGCGCGAAGGTCGGCTCATCGAATATGAGCATCAGTATTCTTTATCTTTCATACGGGGCCCAGTTCGGCGTTCAGGCGGGGGTGAATTTGGGGCCGCTCAAATTGGTCCCCTACGTTGATTTTTCCAAGGAAATGGGGGGAACCATCGTTACCTCAGTTTCTCCATGCGTGGGTTCAGGATGCTCCACGACCGCGAGCCTTGGTTCGATGCCTGTGGCCATGTCTCCGGGCTTTGACGTGGTCATTCGTCCCATTGGCGTGAGTCTTGGCGCCATGACCCAGTCGCTTAAAAAGCCAAATAGCAATAGTGAAACTAAGACCACGGTTTTTCATTTGAGATTTAAGAAGAAGTTCAGGTCTATTTGCGGAATGTGAAAAAAATACTTGCCCGATTATCGTTTCCGGCGCTGATGGGGGCGACCGCGCTCGCTTTGGCGGGTTGCACCACGGTCCGAACCGCCAGTTTTAACGGTTATGACAGGGAGACGGTGTTTAATGCTTCCGTGGCCGCGGCTTGTTCCCAAAAGGGTTTGATTGTTTATCAGGCCGACAAGGCCAATGGCGTGATCAACACCCAGACTGCAGGGGTTTTCGGCGGCACGGAAATCACCATGACCGTATCCGGCGACTCGCTCAATATCGTGGCCCCCGGCGCCGTCAATCCCTGGCCGGACAGGATTATCAGCGCGGCTAAGAATAAAATCAGCGCGGATGGCGTCCGGTCGCCCAAAGCCGACAAACCCTCCGGAGTTTCCCCGTCTCAGGACCTCGACCTTGAGCGCCAAAAATTAGAACTCGAAAAAGAGCGCCTGAAGCTAGATCGCGACAAGCTTGAGTTTGAAAAGCAAAAGCTCCAGCAGGGTCAGTAAAACCTACTACCTTTTGAGTGTTTACCGAGGGTTCTGGAATGTCTTTTGTGGCCACTGTTAAAACTGATTTTGAACGGGCTGTCGCTATTTTGCGTTTCGGGGGCGTTGTGGGGTTTCCCACGGAAACGGTGTACGGCCTAGGCGCTCGGGCGTTTGACAAGAAAGCCGTGGCATGCGTTTATCGTCTCAAGGGCCGCCCGGCGAATAATCCTCTTATCGTTCATGTCAACGGTCTTGCCCAGCTTAAGGAAGTGGCGAGTCGCGTGCCGCCCATGGCTCAAAAATTGATTCAGGCTTTTTGGCCCGGGCCTTTGACTTTGATTCTTGAGAAATCCGCCAGGATTCCCAAGGGCGTAACATCGGGCCTTGACACCGTGGCCGTTAGGATGCCTAATCATCCGTTGGCCTTGAAGCTTCTTAAAGAATTGGGCGAACCGATCGCCGCGCCCAGCGCTAATCGCTCCGGACGCCCTAGTCCGACCACGGCCATGCATGTGCGCGAGGAGTTTGGCGGTGACTTGGAAATAGTTTTAGACGGAGGGCCGTGCCACGTGGGCCTGGAATCCACCATTGTTGACGCGACCGGCCCCATTCTTCGGATTTTGCGTCCCGGCGCTATTACGGAACAGCAATTAAAATCCGTTGCCGGCCTTTCTTTAGCTCACGATTCACAACCCATGACTCTCAACTCATTTCCTCCTTGTCCAGGCGCAAGGCATCGCCATTATGCTCCCCGTTGCCGCGTAGTCTTATTTGATCGGTTTTCAATTTCAATTAATCCCCACCCTCTCCTCCTGGGGGAGGGGGGGAAGAAAGTTGGAATTTTATGCCGGAGCGTTTTGCAAAGGCCCAAGAATAGCGTCTATTTCCGGCGCATCCCCGGCCCTTTGAGCCGTTACGCCCGGGCTCTTTTTGGCGCTGTTCGTGAGGCTGAGGCCGCGGGCGTTAAAACCCTTTATGTTGAAGCTGTTCCAGATCGTGGGTTAGGGATAGCTATAATGGACCGATTAAGGCGTGCGAGTCAAAATGGCAAAGATAAATCGTAGGAATCAAGTTTTAGTCGCGGTTTTAATGGGCAGTGAAAGCGACCGGCCTGTCATGGAGAAGGCGGCGGAGATTTTAAAAGAGTTCGGCGTGCCTTTTGAGTTCCGCGTCCTCTCCGCCCACCGCTTGCCGGATAAGGTTGCGGAATTTGCCGGTTCCGCCGAGTCCCGGGGGTTTGAGGTCTTGATCGCCGGCGCCGGCATGGCCGCTCATCTGGCCGGGGCCTTGGCCGCTAATACTACCCTCCCCGTGATCGGTGTTCCTCTATCAGGGGGTTCCTTAAAGGGAATTGACGCTTTGCTTTCCACGGTTCAGATGCCTTCGGGCGTCCCTGTGGCCACGGTAGCGATTGATGGCGCCAAGAATGCGGCCTTGCTCGCCCTTCAAGTCTTGGCTTTAAAGCGTCCGGACATTGCCTCCAAACTCAAAGAACAACGCCGAAAGACCCGGCAAGGTCTTCTGAAAACCGTCCGTCATTCGTAGTACAATACAAAGACGCAAGAGGAGGTTAAGCTTATGAATGTAATGAAAACAGCCTTATTGATGGCGGCGTTGACCGCCTTGTTTATCCTGGTCGGAGGCGCCATCGGGGGTCACTCCGGCATGACGACGGCCTTTATGTTGGCCTGCGCCATGAATCTTTTTTCGTATTGGTTTTCGGATAAGATTGTGTTGCGGATGTATGGCGCTAAAGAGGTGGACCAAGCCCGGGCGCCGCAACTCTTCCGCATTGTTCGGGAATTGGCCGACAGCGCCGCTATGCCCATGCCCCGGCTTTATGTCATTCCTTCTCAATCGCCCAATGCCTTTGCCACGGGCCGGAATCCGAGTCATGCGGCCGTGGCCGTGACTGATGGGATTTTGGGCCTTTTGAACCTGGATGAATTAAAGGGCGTTTTGGGCCACGAGCTTTCCCATGTTAAAAACCGCGACATTTTAATCGGCACCATTGCCGCCACCGTGGCCGGCTCGATTTCTATGCTCGCGAGCATGGCCAGATGGGCCTTCATGTTCGGTGGACGAAGCCGCGACAATGACCGCGAAGGGGGACATCCCGCGGTGGCGCTTCTGACCTTGATTTTAGCGCCCATCGCCGCTTTTTTGATTCAGATGGCCATTTCGCGTTCAAGAGAATATCAGGCTGACGCGAGCGGAGCCGCTCTTGCAGGGGACCCTTTAAAGTTGGCCTCGGCGTTGAGAAAACTCGCCGAGGGTTCTCTCGCGCGCCCATTGGGCGGCTCGCCGTCGACGGCGCATCTTTTTATCGTCAATCCGTTGCGGGGAAATAAGATTTTTGAGTTTTTTTCCACACACCCGCCGATGGAAAAACGAATCGAGCGCTTGGAAAAAATGGCCGCGGCCAAGACGGCTACGCCATCGGTCGGAACCTCCCGGCTGATTTATTAGCTACTTTAGGCTTCCCAAATTGGCGGGGTGACTTCGCGGACTTTTTGGGCGAGTTCCTGGTCAATGACGAGAAAATCCATGTATTCGCCTGAACCGAGATACGGCATGACATTAGACACCATGCCTTCGAGCCATCGCTGAACCTTGAGTTCCTCCGCCTTGGGCTCGACACCGAGCACTAAGTGCGCGTCGCCGCCGTCATAACAGGCCTCGAATAGGTAGGCTGAGCGGATCAGGGGCTCGATCTTGAGGTTTAACTTCAGAAAGCTCAAGAGCTTGGCCGGCGCGGGCTTGGTCGGCGCTTCGATTTTAAGGGTGATTTCTCGGCCTTCCCGGGTTGACGTTGCTTTTGACAAGCGATTTTCATCTCTTCCGTTTTTTGCCATCATCTCGAGCTCCGAGCGTGTTAAAAATCCATGCGCGCCAGGGCCGGCCATGTTGATAAGAAGCAGATTGACCTCGATTTGCAAGGAAAGGGCCGCCAATTTTTGCCCGCTTAACTCGATGCACTGGCAACCCGTTGGTTTCCATAGTTCCACGGCCTGGGTCGAGGTGAAAACCGGGATAGCGAATTCGCCTTTTGAGTTTTGTAAGAGATGGGGCGACGCGCGGCGCCCTTGGCGTTGAGCCGCGCCGTCTTCGCCGGTTTGAGTGGGAACCAACAGTAAGCTTTTGACAAAAGCGCTATAGAGCGCCCCTCGCGTGGCGCGCGTATCTTCCCGTTCGATTTTTTCTAATGTTGCTTCGAGAGCGCGATTATTTTCGGCGCAGGCTTCTTCCATGACCAAGTAAGTCTAAACCCTGCGGCTAAAAATTGCCACAGGGATTTTTGGCAAAAATAACTTTCCATTCTTGCTATTGTATGGGTTATGGCGACGGATGGCGGCACGTTTGTCCTGGTTCTTCACACCCATTTGCCTTATGTGCTCAGGCATGGGCGCTGGCCGCATGGTTCGGAGTGGCTGTCTCAGGCCACGGCGCGATGCTACTTGCCGTTGTTGGCCGCTTTGCAAAGACTCCAGAGGGACCGGGTTCCAGTCAAAATTACGGTTAATGTTTCGCCGATTTTAGCCGAGCAATGGGTTGACCCTGAATTTGGCGGCGAGGTTGTCCGGTATCTTGAGGCTCAGCATCGCGCCGCGTCGGAGGATTTGGCTGAGTTTACGCGAGAGGGCCGCTCGGCCGAGGCGCGTCTGGCTCAATGGTGGCTTCGCCGCTTTGAAGAGCTTCAGGAGCAGTGGCGGATCATTAAAGGCGATTTAGCCGGCGCTTTTCGCGATCGCCGCGATGCGGGTCAAATTGAGATCATCACCTGCGCCGCGACCCATGCCTATTTGCCGCTATTGACTTGTTCCGACAGCATCCGTTTGCAATTGGCCCAGGCGATGCGAAGCCATGAGCGGATTTTTGGCTCGCGCCCCAAGGGTATCTGGTTGCCGGAATGCGCCTACCGACCCGGGCTTGAGCGGTATCTTGAAGAGGCGGGTTTTGGATTTTTCTTTGGCGACATGAGCCTGCTCTCGGGGCCATCCTTTTCTTTTTCCTCGTGGCAGATGATGGGCGGCGCTCAGGTTCACTTGCCCAGCCGGCCAGAGAGACGGGATGAATTTTTATCGCGTCCTTTTGAGCCGTGTTGGGTAGGCCCATCGCGCCGCGTGGCCGTGTTTTTGCGCGACCCCAAGGCCTCCCAGCAGGTCTGGAGCCGCGAGGGCGGATATCCCGGCGATCAATGGTATCTTGAGTTTCATAAAAAACGTTCGCCGGGCGGGATTGAGTATTGGCGCGTGACGGATCCCAAGGCGGATTTGGCCGTCAAAGAGCTCTATGAACCCGAACGCGCGGCTAGTCAAGCCGCAGATCACGCCCGGCATTTTGCCGGTATTATGGCCGCGGATTTGGCCGCGCGCGCGGGGTCCGTCTGTTGCGCTCCCTACGACACCGAGCTGTTCGGGCATTGGTGGAGCGAGGGGCCGCTTTGGATCGAGCATTTGTTCCGAGAGTTTGCGCGTCGCGGAGTGGCCTTGGCCACGGCGTCTGAGGCGCTCGAGGGCCGAAGCGCCGCAGAGGCCGTTACTTTAGCCGAGGGATCCTGGGGCGATGGCGGGGATCATCGGGTGTGGCGTAACGGCGACACGGAGTGGATGTGGGATCATCTCAAAAATTCCGAACGCGCCGCGTTCGACGCCCTTTCGCATCTGGGGCCGGATCCGCTTGGGGAACGATTGGGCGCGCAAATTCTTCGCGAACTTGTCCTTCTGCAAAGCTCGGATTGGCCTTTTTTGGTGACGACGCGATCGGCTCGAGATTATGCCGAACGGCGTTTCATCGTTCATCGCGAAAGCCTGGACAAGCTTGTGATGATGGCGCAGGCGCTTGGGGTCTCCGGGGCGTCGTTGAGCCGGCAGGAACAAAGACAGCTTGAAGTCATGGAGAAAACCGACCGGGTATTCGATGATATCGGTTTGGCCTGGCGTAGCTTAAGGGACCGTAAGGGTTCCAGGAAATGACGAGTCCTCGGCAACCTACGATTTTGGCCATGGTTATGGCCGGCGGCAAGGGCGAGCGGCTCTACCCCATGACCGAGCAGCGCACCAAACCAGCCGTTCCTTTCGCCGGTAAATACCGCATCGTAGACTTTGCCTTAAGCAATCTGATGAATTCAAAAATTACGGCCTGCTATGTTTTGGTTCAATATCGTTCGCAGTCCTTAATCGAGCATTTAAGAGCCGGTTGGCCGACCCGGGGTTTGACGAGTCGGGAGTTTTTGACCGTGGTGCCGCCTCAAATGCAGTTGGGTGAGCATTGGTACAGGGGCACGGCCGACGCCGTGGTCCAAAACGTTAATTTGATCAAGGATTTCCGGCCCGATATCGTGGCAATTTTCAGCGGGGATCATGTCTACCGCATGGATGTGCGGCAAATGGTGGCTTTTCATCTGGAACACGAAGCCGACGTCACCATCGCGGCCCGGCCCGTGCCGCTGGACGAGGCCGCGCGCATGGGCATGATTGAGGCGGACTCCGAGGATCGCGTGATCAGTTTCGAAGAGAAGCCGGAAAATCCAAAGCCCATGCCGGGCAATCCAGGGATGAGCTATTCTTCAATGGGGAACTATCTTTTTAATGCCGAGGCGTTGATTCGTATCGCGACCGAGGAGCGTTATGCCGGCGAGTATGATTTTGGAAAGTCCGTGTTGCCGGGTTTGATTCATTCGGCCAAGGTGTGCGCTTATAATTTTCGCAATAATGAAGTGCCGGGCGCCAAGCCTTATGAAGAAAAGGGGTACTGGCGCGACGTGGGAACCGTGCTGGCTTATTGGCAGGCCCATATGGATCTTTTGGGACCGGAGCCGCGTTTTGATTTGTATAACCCCAAGTGGCCGATTTTGGGATCGCATAACGAGGGTCCTGCCATGCGCGTGTTAAAGGGCGCGCTGGAGGACTCATTGATTGCCGAGGGTTGCCTGATCAAGGACGCCGTAATCAGGAAGAGTATTTTAGGGCGTGGTGTTCGCGTGGAGGCGGGAGCCATTATTGAGGAGTCTATTATCATGGATCATGCCGTTATCGGCAAGGGAGCGCGCTTGCGTCGCGTTATCGTGGATCGTTTTAACGTGGTGGCTGACGGCGCGGATATCGGAGGAATCGCTGAAATGGACGGCAAGCGCTATTTCAAGGACGCCTCGGGGCTGATCGTGTTGCCACGCGCGCCGCGATAGAGGAAAGACATTATGGCTAAAATTATTCTGCACCTGCACCTTTATCAGCCTCCGCGCGAGAATCCGTGGACGGATCAGGTGGACCCTGAGCCGCCGGCGGCTCCCCTGGCTAATTGGAACGAGCGGATCAGCGCCGAGTGTTACGAGCCTAGTATCAAAAGTTTGGCCCATGTGAGCTGGAATGTGGCCCCCACGCTTTTTCGCTGGATTCATAAATATCGGCCCCATGCCTATGCCGGAATTCTCGAGGCTGACCGCAAGAGCCGCGAGCTTTATCAGGGCCACGGCAGCGCCTTGGCCCATCCTTTTCATCACGCGATTCTTCCCTTATTGAGCGCCGGCGACAGGGATACGGAAATTTTTTGGGGCCGGCGGGATTTTGAGTTACGTTTTGGCCGTTCGCCCGAAGGGCTGTGGTTACCGGAGACCGCGGTGGACATGGCCACCCTGTCTGCGGCTTGCGAGGCCGGCATTCACTTCGTGATCCTTGCCCCCTCGCAGGCGCTCAGAGTCCGCCGGCTGCCTGATTCACCGTGGCAGGACGTGACGTGCGAGACTTTGGATACGACGTGTTCTTATGTATGTTCCCTGCCCTCCGGCAAGAGCCTGGCTGTTTTCTTTTATAACGGTTCCTTGGCCCACGAGATCGCCTTTGGCCGGCTGGCCGAGTCTGGGGAGAGGTTTTGGGAGCGGATCAGGCGTGGATTGGGTAATCTCGGCGAAACCCAGCTCCTTCACGCGGCGACCGATGGGGAAACCTATGGTCATCACACCAAAGAGGGCGCTGACTCGCTGTTTTCAGTTTTAAGTAAATTTCAAAAAACAGCGTCCACGCCGTTGACTAATTATGGAGCTTATCTTGAGAAATTTCCGCCGGCTTACGAGGTTGAGATCAGGGAGAACAGCTCTTGGAGTTGCGCTCACGGTATTGAGCGCTGGCGCTCCGACTGCGGTTGCCGCGTTACGGGGGGCAGCCAGTCTTGGCGGGGGCCTCTGCGTCAAGCCCTGGAGTGGCTCGCCGGAGAGATCAATCAGGTTTATCAGCAAAAGGCGAGCCGTTATTTTAAAGACCCGTGGCTCGCCCGCCGGGATTATATTGATTTATTGTGTGATCCCTCGTGGGGCGTGCGAGAGAAGTTTTGGGACGGCCATCAGAGTTATTTTATGGATGAGATCGGGCGGCGACAGTCGTTAAAGTTCCTTGAGATGCAACGTTTCCGAATGGCGATGTTTACCAGTTGCGGCTGGTTTTTTGATGATATTGCCGGCCTCGAGGCCAGGCTTGTTTTGCGTCTGGCGGCGCGGGCCTTGGAAATGGCGAAGGATTTTGGCGCTAATGTCGAGGAGGGCTTCGTGGCGCGCTTGGCCGAGGCTAAGAGCAACGATCCGGAAGCCGGCGACGGCGCGACCATCTACCGGCAGATTTTGCAAGCCAAAGCCGCCGTTCCCAAGGCCTTATGATCCTCGCGGAGTGAGGAATTCCGATGAGACTTATTCTTGCCGCTCACGTCCATCAGCCCCTGGGGAATTTTGATTTTGTTTTTGAGCGTTTAACGGCCGAGAGCTACCGGCCTTTTTTTCAGGTTCTCAAGCGCCACCCTGGAGCGCGCTGGGCCTTTCACGCCAGCGGATGTCTTTTTGAATGGTGGGAAAATCACGACCCCAAGATGATTGATTTAATCGGCGAACTGGCCGGCGCTAAAAGCCTCGAATTTCTTTTGGGAGGCTTTTATGAGCCGATTTTAGCGGCCATCGCGCATGAAGACCGTTTGGGCCAGATCAAGATGATGCGCGACTATTTGGCCAAGACGTTCGGTGTCGAGGCTCGCGGGTTATGGATGACCGAGCGGGTTTGGGAACCCTCTTTGACCGTGGATTTGGCTGAGGCCGGAGTTCGTTTCGTTTTACTCGACGACCATCATTTTTTTAGCTCCGGTCGGCGCGCGGAGGATTTATTCCGGTATTATCTGACCGAGGCGGAGGACAAGTCCGTGGCGGTTTTTCCCATGGATAAAACCCTGCGCTATCTCATTCCTTTTAAGCCGCTCAGCGAGATTGAAAAGTATTTGAGGACTTTGGCGGCGCAGGGCCGTGAGGTGGCGGTTTATGCGGATGACGGGGAGAAATTCGGTGGTTGGCCCGGAACCAAGGCGTGGGTGTTTGACGAGGGGTGGCTTGAGAATTTTTTTTCGGCCCTGGAGCGTTGGAACCAGGATTTTTTAACCACGTCCACTTTTGCCGAGATTATGGAGACGGCGCCTCCGGCAGGGCTGGTTTATCTGCCGACGACGTCGTATCCGGAGATGGGGGAATGGTCGGGCGGGACGTGGAAAAATTTTTTCGTCAAATATCCGGAGTCCAATTGGATGAATAAAACCGTGGCCTGGCTTGGCCGCGAACTTCGGCGTCCCAAACGCCGGGCTACGCCCGAGGCGCTCGGGCATTTGTGGTCGGCCCAGTGTAACGACGCCTATTGGCACGGGGTTTTCGGGGGGCTTTATTTGCCGCATCTGCGGCGCGAAATTTGGCGACATATTGCCTGGCTTAAAAATTATCTTTTGGCCGACGAGAACGCCCAGGCCGCGATGTTGGATGTGGATCATGACGGTCGGGAGGAGGCGATGATTAATACTCCCTCCTGGTCGGCCGTTATCCGTCCGTCCGATGGCGCGAGGCTCATTGAATGGACCTTGTTTAAGGAGGGTTTCAATCTGCTCGATATCCTGGCCCGCCGAAAGGAGGCCTATCACCAGGAAATGTTGGAGCGATTGAGCGCCCCTGTTGCGGCTAATACGCCGGACAAGGGCGTGGCCAGCATTCATGATCAGCCACGCTCGCTCAAGGGCTTGACGAGCCGGGATTTTATCTCGGACCCAGGCCCCCGGCAGGCTTTTGTGGATCACTTAATGATCCCCGGAGTTTCCTTGGACGATTTCGTTGGGGCCCGGTTGGCGCCGTTTGCTTATGATTTAAAGTCTCTTAAAATTAGCAAGGGCGTTGGTTTGCGCGTTAAGGCTCAATCCAGGGCATTGGTGGATTCCAAGGAAATTCGCTTTAACCTGGAAAAGGATTTTTCCCCGGCCAATGGCCGGTTGACGGTCTACTATAGTCTTGAAGCCCTCAGTCCAATAGCCTGTTCCTTTGGAATCGAGATCAATCTCAATCCCGGTTATGAAATGAAGGCTTGGGTTGAGGGCGCATCCAGGCGCATCCCGCTGGATTTGTGTAAACCCGTGGAGCAGGCTCGGGTTCGGAGGATTCATATTGACAGCGCGCTTTTGGATCACGGCCTTGACATTGCCTTAACCTGCGACGGCACGCTTTGGAGTTTTCCTATTTATACCGTTTCCCAGTCTGAAGGCGGCTACGACCGAGTGCTTCAAGGCTTGGCCTTTTTAATTTCGTGGCCGCTCACGCTCAACCCCGGAGGCTCCTGGCAAACAGCCGTGGAGTGCTCGGTTTAAAATTTTTAAAGCCTCTCACGATTCCTAAAAAGATCCACTGGCAAATTAGCGGGAAGTCTGTTAAATAAACAATAGACTCCTGATTTAAGAATTAAGGCCATGGGTAAGAAAATACTTGTCGTTGACGATGACCCCAATGCCAGGGAGTTAATTCGTCTGGCTTTGTCTAAGTACGATTGCAATGTCGTGGAGGCGGCCAATGGGCAAGAGGGCCTGACCATGGCCATTAATCAACAGCCTAACCTAATTATCACGGACCATCTGATGCCCAATTTTACGGGGTATGAGTTGTTTCAGAAGGTTCGTTCGGACGGTAATCTCAAGCGCACGCGTTTCATTATGGTGACCAGCAAGCATTTTGACGCGGAATTTCCAGAGCTTTTAAAGCTCGAGGGTTGCGATTTTGTTTCCAAGCCTTTCCATGTCGCCGCATTGATCGGCTCAATCGAGCGTCTTCTTGGCCCTCTTCCGTTCAGGCTTTAGGGCGGCCGTTTCTTAACTGCTAAACTTTTGTCAATGCGTCGAATTATTTTGGGGATCGGGCTCACCGGGGGCCATATCTATCCGGCTTTGGCTTTGGCCGAGGAATTAGGGGAGAAGGAATTTGAATATCTATTCGTGGCCCGGACAAACAGCCCCTTGGCCCGGCGGTTGATCGAGGGCCGGGGCCATCCCTTATTGGCTCTGGACGTGGCCGGGTTTCCCCGGGGCGCGGGTAATTTATTCCGCCGGGGACCGGATTTTGCCTGGCGTCAAGTTCAGGCCCTGGGGCTCTGCCGCCGCGCTCTCGTGGACTGGGAGCCCCATTTGGCGGTGGGTTTTGGCGGCTATGTTTCGTTTCCTTTGCTGGCCGCGGCGAAATGGCAGGGAATTTTTACGCTTCTTTTTGAGCCCAATGCTCAATTGGGGCTGGCTAATAAAGTTTTATCACCGTTCGCTGATCGCACAGCCTTGGCTTTAGGGGAATTTTCCCAAACAGGCCGCGCCGTGCTTGTGGCGCCGCCGTTGCGGGCTGGTCTGAAGGCCGTCAAATCCTTGAAGGCAGGGGAGGCGCGGGAGCGCCTGGGGCTCGCCGGGGCCGGGCCCTGCCTGCTGATTTTTGGCGGTTCGCAAGGCGCCCTGGCTGTCAATGCCGCGGCACGCCCCGCAATCAGCCGTTTGAAAAAAAGCGGATTTGTTTTTTCTTTCATTCATGTCGCCGGCTTTCGGGACTTTCGGGAGTGCCGCGATTTTTATCAAAGGGAAGGGCTTTTGGACGGCGCGGGACTTTGCCTGGAGTATCTTGAGGATATGGGGTCGGCCTATCGCGCGTCCGATCTGGTTGTTTCTCGCGCAGGAGCCATGACCTGCCTGGAACTTTTGGAGTTTCGCCGGAGATGCCTTTTGATTCCCTTAGCCCGTTCAACCGAGGCTCATCAATGGGCCAATGCCCGATGTCTTGAACAATTAGGAATAGCTAAAATTCTTGAAGAAGGCCTGGGTCTTGACGCAAGACTCGATGCGGCTATTAAGGAAGAGCTGGCTAATCCAAGGCGCGACGAAGTCGCCGGAACAGCGGCCCCGCGGCCCACGCTGGCCGCCGTGGCCCAATCCTTGATCAGCGGAAAATTGAGAGCGGATTGATATGGAAAAAAAGAGAATTTTGATTTCGAATGACGACGGCATTTATGGGCCGGGCTTAGAGCCGCTTGAGCGGGCCTTGGCCAGGATGGGAGAGGTTTTTGTCGTGGTTCCCGATCAAGAACGCTCCACGGCAAGCCATTCCCTGACTCTTCATAAGCCATTGCGCGTCAAACAAATGGGGGAGAGGAAATATATCTTAAACGGCACCCCTGCCGACTCGGTGCGTTTCGCGATTCTTCATCTTCTTCATGGCCGGGTGGACCTGGTCGTGGCCGGGATTAATAGCGGCGTTAATTTGGGCGAAGATGTGATTTATTCCGGAACCGTGGCTTCCGCCGTGGAGGCCACGTTGATCGGCGTGGACGCTATCGCCGTGTCGCGGCCGCATGAGGCTAATCCGGCGGCCTTTGTCCCGGCCGCGCGAGTGGCGGCTCAGGTTGCCAGGGCTGTTCTTAAAAACGGACTCCCACGCGGAATCTGCTTAAATCTTAATGTTCCGGCCGCGCTTAACGGGGGGACTGGAAAAGTCAAAGGCATTGCCGTGACAGGCTTGGGTCACCGCCTTTACGGAAAAAAGGTCACCATCCGCCGCGATCCGCGCGGGCATCAGTATTTCTGGCTACTCGCCAAGAGCGTCCTGGGCGTTCCCACTCCTGGCAGCGACGTCGAAGCCTTTGAGCGGGGCTATGCCACCTTGACTCCCTTGAGTTTGGATTGGACAGCCCAATATTATATACCCGAGATCAAGCGTTGGAAATTTTAAATCATTTTCAAACTCAAAAGTCCGTTTAAATCCGCCGGAGATCAGCCCGGAGCTATTCGAGGTCTCGTTAAGGGTTTGAAAGCCGGCGCTTCTCATCAAGTCCTTTTGGGGGTCACGGGCAGTGGCAAGACTTTTACCGCGGCCAATGTGATTTCCCAGTGGAACCGGCCTGTTTTAGTGCTCTCGCCCAATAAAGTCCTGGCCGCCCAGCTTTATTCCGAATTTAAGAGTTATTTTCCGGACAACGCGGTTGAATACTTTATTTCATACTACGACTATTATCAGCCGGAGGCTTATATTCCCCAGACCGACACCTACATTGAAAAAGACGCGGCCATCAATGAGCATATCGAGCGCTTGAGGCTCAAGACTACGGCTTCTTTGCTCTCGCGCCGGGATGTGATCGTGGTGGCTAGCGTCTCGTGCATTTACAATATCGGCGACCCCGAGGATTTTGAGCGGATGTGCATTTATTTTAAAGAGGGGGATCCTCATTCGAGAGACCAGATCGCGCACGAGTTGGTTGCTTTGCAATACGAAAGAAATGACGTGGAGCTTGCCCCTGGTCGCTTCCGGGGCAGGGGGGCCATGGTGGAGGTGTACCCTCCCTACCTCGATGGCCCGGTCCGGCTTTATTTGCAGGGTGATACCGTGGCCCGGATTGAACAGATTCATAACGTCAGCGGCCAGGTGGTCAAGAAGTTCAAGGATATTTATCTTTTTCCGCGCAAGCATTTTGTCACGCCCCGATCGCGCATTGAAGTTGCCTTGCAAACCATTGCCGATGAGCTCCGGGAGCATGCGACTAAACTCAAGTTGCAAAATAAACTTTTGGAAGCCCAACGCCTTGAGTCCCGCACTAAATACGATCTCGCCATGATGCGCTCTATGGGCTTTTGTCATGGCATTGAAAATTACTCCCGGCATCTCTCCGGCCGCGCCCCGGGAGAGCGGCCTTTTTGTTTGATTGACTATTTGCGCCGCGCGGCCGGAGAGGACAAAACAGATTTTTTAACTATTATTGACGAGAGCCACGTGAGCGTGAGTCAGGTCCGGGGCATGTATAACGGCGATCACGCCAGAAAAGAGGTTCTGATCGAGCATGGTTTTCGCCTGCCCAGCGCCATGGATAACCGCCCTTTAAAATTTGATGAGTTTGAATCGCTGTTGGGCCCGGTGATTTATGTTTCCGCCACGCCGGGCCCTTATGAGCTTTCCCGCGCGGGGGATGCCATTTCCGAGCAAATCGTGCGGCCTACGGGCCTGGTGGACCCGGTTGTTGAGATTCATCCGATCCGGGGCCAGATTGAACATTTGATCGGGCGTATCGAGGTTGTGGTGGGCCGCAAGGAAAGGGTTTTGGTCAATACGCTGACCAAGAGGACGGCCGAAGACCTTTGCGAATTTTTTTTGCGGCGGGGGCTTCGCGTTCGTTATTTGCATTCGGACATCGAATCTTTGGAGCGCATTAAAATTTTAAAGGAGTTGCGTCTTGGGAATTTTGACGTGCTAGTGGGCGTCAACATGCTCCGCGAGGGCCTAGACTTGCCGGAGGTTTCGTTGGTCGCGGTGCTCGACGCGGACAAAGAGGGGTTTTTGCGCTCCGAAACCACGCTCATTCAGATCGCTGGCCGGGCCGCGCGGAACGTGCGAAGTCAGGTGATTTTTTACGCTGATCAAAGGACGGGGTCTATGGACCGGGCTTTAAAAGAGATGGACCGGCGCCGTGTCAAGCAGTTGGAGCATAATAAAAAGCACAAAATTACCCCGCGCACCATTGTCAAGGAAATCCATGAGCACGAGGAGTTTGAAGCCAAAGCCAAAATTCAGGGCTTAACGCTCATGCGCGAGGCCCTCTGCGGCGCTCACGACAAAAAAGCCTTGCCCGAACTCATCAAAGAGTTCGAGCGCCAAATGAACGAAGCCGCCGACCGCTTAGATTATGAACTCGCCGCCACGCTACGAGACCAGCTCTTCGAAATGAAAACCATGTTGCCCCGTGACGCCACGGTCTTAGGCCCTAAAAACAGAAAATAATATTATAATGGACAGCACGTCATATTCTATTCTAAGGAGACATGTTTGAATGCAACAGATTAATGTATTTCTTTTGTCGTGCATGATTTGGACCAGCGGCCTGACCCTTGCCGATGCCCGGTCGCCGGAAGACATGGCCGGGGAAGCGGCCGTTAAATTCGGTGAGTACAAGAGCCCGCAAACCGCTAAAGCCAAGAATTTGCCGGTCGCGCTATCTTCAATATCAGGCTCGTTTGATTCGAGGGTTGCCCTGCCGGCAAACATTTCAAGCGGCTACCAACAATCCCTTGTCCCGCCAATGAATCTCTATATGTCCGAGAATACGCGCCTGACCATGAAAAAATCATTCTTCTATGTCGGTGCGACATTGCTGATGATTGGATTTCCGGTTGGGGCGGCCGCAGCGATTGCGAATGTCATCTCTGTGGGGATCGTCGGCATTTTAGTGGGAGGCGCCGGACTTTTTTTAATGATCGGGAGCGGCGGGCCGTCGGATTCCTGAAGGCAGGATAGGGCCTGAGCGCGTCCGTCTTGGAACGATGCCCTTTGCTTGTTGCAAAGGACTGCCTGCCGGACTGCCCTTCGCTTACTACTGAGCGTCCTAAATCCGAGGCGTTCAGCCACGCCGTTACGAAATGGGAAGCGCTCGCGCTGGCGTCTTTTCTCGTTTTCATGTCCCGAACAATTTCCCCGGGCGCTCCAACGTCCGCTTCGCGCCATGCCTCCCTAAAAACCTTGAGGGTCGTGGCCGTCGGGGATGTGCTTTTGGGTAGCATGACGCCCGATCCGCCTGAACTGCCTGCGAACGACGGCGTTGACCTCTACATTGACGCTAAAGACTACCTCAAAGGCGACGTCATCTTCGCCAATTTGGAAGGCCCACTGACGGATGCTTGCCAATCCGTCAAATGCAAAAAAAACAAAAATGAAAAAGCTTGCTACGAATTTTCAATGCCGACGCGCCTGGGCCGAGCCCTTGTCCATGCGGGGTTTAACGTTATGAGCACAAATAATAATCACAGCAGGGACTGCGGAGTTGAGGGCTATGGAACGACGATGGAGACATTGGATGATCTCGGCGTCAAACACGCCGGAGAGCGCGGCGATGTGGCGCGTTTTCTTGTCTCGGGAAGCACGGTCAGCCTCATCGCGTTCGGATTCTCCGACGCGCGAAATTTTCCAAGCGTTTTAGACATCAATGACGCCCGGCGGCTCATTGAGAACCTTAGACAAAAGAGCGACCGAATCATCGTTTCTTTCCACGGCGGCGCCGAGGGCAAGGCGGCGATGCATCTGCCCGGAACAATGGAAATGTTTGAACGCACGAAGCGGGGCGATCTGCGGGCTTTCGCGCATGCCGTCGTCGAGGCGGGCGCGGATCTCGTCATCGGGCATGGCCCGCATGTGCCGCGCGCCATGGAACTCTACCGAGGCCGTCTTATTGCGTACAGTCTGGGTAATTTTCAGACTTACGGCAAAATGAATCTTGCCGGTCCTAATGCCCAGGCCCCGTTGCTGATCGTTGATTTAGACCTCGCGTCCGGACTATTTATCAAAGGCCGAATTGTTTCGTTTATTCAACAAGAGCCCGGAATTCCTATTCTCGACGCTCAACACCGCGCCGCAACAACGATCAATGATTTAACGCGCCGGGATATTCCTCACGGACGTCTTGTCATTAGCGACACGGGTGAGATCGAGCCGGCGCGATGATCTGAAGTCTAACCCGAAAAAATTATTTCTCGGCGGCTTTTCTGGAGGCGGCCGTTTGGTACATTTCCAGGTATTTTCCGATTGAGTTTTCCCAGGAAAAATCCGTGTCTATGGCGTTTTTGACCAGGCGGTTCCAGGCCGCGTGGTCCTGATAGAGCCTGAGGGCATGGGTCATGGTTTTGGCCAAGCCGGCCGTAGAAAATTCAGAAAGCATAAAACCTTTTTCCTCGGTCACAGTGTCGGCCAAGCCGCCGGTTTTCGCCACCAGAGGCAGGCTTCCGTAGCGCATGGCGATCATTTGCCCCAGGCCGCAGGGTTCAAATCGCGACGGCATTAAAAAGCAGTCGCTTGCCGCGTAGATTTGATGCGCCAAGGGGTCGTTGAATTCAAAAATCGCGCGGAATTGGCCTGGAAATTTTTTGCTCAATTCATTGAGTTGGGCTTGATAGCGCAGATCGCCCACGCCGAGCAGGACGGCCTGGAGGTTTTCTCCCGGCAGGAGTTCCGCCAGCGCTTCGGTCACCAGGTCAATGCCTTTTTGATAGTCCATGCGGCTGACCATGCCGAACATCGGCGTGCCGGCTGACTCCGTTAAACCAAGGGTTTTTTGCAATCGGAGCTTGCATTGGGCTTTGGCTTTTGCGTATTTGGCCGGACTTCGTCCGTGGTTGTAGTTGCACGCTAAATGCGGATCCTGGCCTGGGTCCCAAAGTTTGGTATCAATGCCGTTGATGATGCCGACGAGATCGTGTTGGCGGCAACGCAGGAGCCCCTCGAAGCCACGGCCCTTATCCGGTCCCGTTTGGATTTCTTGCGCGTAATTCGGGCTGACCGTGCTGATGATATCGGAGTAGACAAGACCGGCTTTAAGGAAGCTGAGTTGTCCGAAAAATTCCAGTTTTTCCATGCGGAATTCTTCAACCGGCAGACCGGCGTCTTCCATGGCGGCGGGGGGAAAGTTTCCTTGATAGGCGATATTGTGGATCGTAAAAACTGAGGCAGTCCGGCGGAAAAAAGCGTCGAGGTGATAGACCGTTTTAAGATAGGCTGGAATCAAGCCCGTCTGCCAATCATGACAATGGATGATGTCCGGGCGAAAGCCGACGAATTTAGCCCCCTCTAGGACGCTTCGGGCGAACAGGATAAAGCGCTGGGCATTATCCGGATGGTCCTGCCCCCCTGTGCCATAGAGGCCTTCCCGGTTAAAAGAGGGATGGTCCACCAGATAAACCCGGCTTTGGCGCCGGCCGGCGCCCGCGAGATCAGACCACCCCACGCGGCCCCCCGCAACGCGGGCAGCAAGCGGGATTAGAAAATCTTTAGGAACCGAGGAGAGCTTAAGCGATTTTTGATCTTTAATGGCTTTATAGCAGGGAAGAAAAAGAGTCAATTCTTCCACATGGGGCGGCAAGTAAACGCCTAGAGATCCGGCGACGTCGGCGAGGCCCCCTGTTTTACAGAAGGGAACGGCTTCCGAGGCGGCCAAGAGAACACGAAGGGGAGATTTAGTTGGCATGAGCAGGCTCCTTTATTGATGAGAGATTGGCTTCGCGCAAATATTTTGCGGCTTGTTCCGGGGGCATTGGGTTGATGTAGAAGCCGCTACCCCACTCAAAGCCAGCCACATGGGTCAGCTTTGGGATGATTTCCAAATGCCAGTGAAAGTGCGCCATAGGCGGCTCTTTCAAAGGCGCTGAGTGGAGGATGTAATTGAAGGGGGGGTTGCCTAAGACGCTGTCCATGCGGCTGAGCGTGGATTGCAGAAGGCTCGCCATGCGATCGATTTGGGGCCGCTCCGTGGTTTCAAAATGGCTTTGATGGTGTTTTGGGATAATCCAGGTTTCAAAGGGGAACCGGCTTGCGTATGGCGCGAAGCATAGGAAATCTTCGTTTTCGTCCACAATACGGCTTTTAGCGCTAAGTTCTTGTGAAACGATATCGCAAAAAATACAGCGTTCCTTAAAATCTATATATTGCCGGCCTCCGCTGATTTCCTGTTTGACATGAGCCGGGACCATAGGAAGGGCGATTAGCTGGGCGTGGGGGTGGGCCAGGCTGGCGCCGGCCGCCTTGCCGTGGTTTTTGAAGATGAGGATATACTCCATGCGGGGATCTTTTTTTAGATCGAGTATCCGCTCGCGGAAAGACCAGAGCATGTCTCCGGCATGAATTGGCGCTAATTCAAAGTATTTTTTATCGTGATCAGGGCATTC
>CAYHKQ010000011.1:0-39817 GCA_964357255.1 uncultured Elusimicrobia bacterium | reverse complement strand
TTCATTCGATGTTATGAAAGATATGGGTAACGATGAGGCGAAGGCGGGGGTCCAGATTCCGTCGAGACCTGGATTCCCGCCTACCCTTCGACTTCGCTCAGGGTGGTGAGCCTGTCGAACCACGCGGGAATGACGGGACAAAAAAGTCCGGCATTTCCCAATGAAAACAGTCTCCAACTGCGGAATTCCGGATAATTCATGAAAATTTACGCGAAAGCAAAAAATAAGTATTGCGTCTCCAAGAATTTATCCTCTTTTTTAAATTCCAGCCAATTGATGTCGTTGGGGATTAAAGTCGCTCGACCATTCCGGCCAGGGCGCGCGTTACCCGGGCCATGCGTCCGTAATCGAGCTTTTCCGGCGTATCGCTTAATTCATGATAATGCGGATTTCTAAAATAGCCCGTGTCCGTAAGCATCAGCCCTGGATATCCCGCTTTGATGTAATTTAAATGGTCCGACAGGATCGCGGCCGAGATAAAAGATGGAAGCGCCGCGGTCTCGAGATGGTAATTAGAAGCCGCTACCCAAGATTGCCGGCACGACTTCAAAAATCGGCGGCTCGAGAGCGTTCCCACAAGCCCGATAAAATCACCCGTATTCGGGAAAAACCAGGAAAGAAAAGGCGGATAAAACTGGGAGCCCGTAGCCGCATTGTAGTATCCCAGCATTTCTAAACTCACCATGCCAAAAATAGGCTCGCCGTTCTTTTTCAGCGAAAGAGCATGGTGATAGCTCCCCATGTTTTTCGTGTAAAAGGCGGGCGGCTCCTCATTGGCATAAGCTACGAGCCGGATCTCCCGCGATAAAGATTTGTCTTTGAGCAAGCGCGCCAACTCAAGGAGAACCGCGACGCCGCTCGCATTGTCATCAGCCCCCGGCGTGCCGGGCGCGCTGTCATAATGAGCGCCCAAAATCAGAGAGCGGCCGGAAAGGGCGCCTGGAGCGGCCGGAATACGGACTTCGATGTTTTCAAAGGGCGTTCCGTCGTCAATAAGTTCAAGGCCCTGGGACCGGAACTCCCAAATTTTGTGGTCGAGCCCCATTTCACGAAACTGACGCGCGATATAATCGCGCGCCCGATCGAGCGCTTTCCTGTTGTAAGGATTGCGTTCACCGATGGTCCCGGCCAACATCCCGACATGGGCCCGAAGCCGCTCCTCCACTGATCCTTTTGCCCAATGGGAAGCCGCAATTTGAGGAGGTTTAAGACGCGCTAAAACCGTCGCATAATGGGTGCCGGATGATCCCCAAAGCAGGAGGATTAGAATCCCAAAAAGAACCCGGTAAAAAACAAACACTCCGACATCCTTGGTCTTGAGATAATTCAGTAAAAAACGGATCGTCAGAAATCCGGCGATCGTGGATGCCGCGATCCCCACCCAAAAAGGTCCGCTCGCGATGATCCCTTCGATATGGCGAAGTTTTAGAATTCCAGCCGCGGTGATGATGGGCGCCGACAGCAAGAACGAGAAGCGGGCCGCCGCATCCCTGCGGTAACCCAGACAAAGAGCGACGGTTATGGTGACCCCGGACCGGGACACCCCCGGAATAATCGCGAGCGCTTGCGCCGCTCCCACCAGGAGGCAGGAACGCAGATTAAACGCGTCCATCCCCAGGTTCTTTTTCCCCCAACGATCCGCGGCGCCCAGAAGAAGCCCAAACGCGATCAGCGCCGATGCCATGAGAGCGGGATTACGAAACGCCTCCTCCGCCTTATTTTCAAGGAGTAGCCCGGCCACTCCGGCCGGAATGGTGGCCAGGACCAAACTCCAGAAAAGGCGCTGATCAGGCGAGGGTTGCCGGCTCAATCCGGCCCGCGCTAGGCGCAACCAATCCTTCCAAAAGCAGGCCGCGATCGCGACCATGCTACCCCAATGTAGCGCCACGTCGTAGGCCAAACCCTGGTAATCCCATTTGAGTATCCATGGGATCAAAAAAAGATGGGCTGAACTCGAGATAGGCAGGAATTCAGTGATTCCCTGAATAATACCGAGAATGACGGCGTGAAATAAGTTCATTGCGAATTTATGCTCAGATCAACTTTTGCAAAGCGGGCCACGACTCAATTTTATGAATGAATTGAGCGAGGTGTCCGTGCGCCAGGATATTTTGTCAGGGTGAAACGGAGGTTACCACACAAGTGAAAGAGCCGTGAGTGGCGACAAAGGGATTGCGACCGCTTTGCGTCAATGTGCCGCTAAAAATCCCGGAAAGCACCGAACCAACTGCGACGCCGCTGGCTGAACTTAAGTAAATGCTACAAACCGGAGGGTCTTCGCCCCCGCCGCCGGGGAAGTAAGGAACACCGGCCAAAGTGTACATGAGCGAACCGCCTCCGCCCGAGGCGCAATTGTAGGTCCTGTTTAACAAAATCGCGCCGAAAGACAAATTAAATTCACTGCCATCAGACGCCTGGCAATAAGGCATAACAGTGCTGAATAGCGAATCACCTGGCGAGAGATAGTCGCAACGGCAATTCGTCGAAAAAGTTTTCAAGGCGTCGTTTAAGGTAACCGCAATAGAGCTTTCGGAACCGTTGGAAGCGACCGTAATAGAGGCTGTGCCGGACGTAAACCCCGTGGCAGAAACGGTGATCGTGACGCTGTCCGCCGTCACCTTCTTGTAATAGAATGCGGCCGTTCCAGAACCCGAAGAAATTGTTACCTGCGTCACCTGTGAGGAGCAGGAATTATTGCTGTAAAAATAGCCGCCGACGCCGGTGCTGACCAAGTTTACAGTCGTATTAGTTGTCACGGCCGTGGTTGCGCCGGCGCTATTTTGTGATGTGACGGTAAGAACCGTGGAGCAGGAGCCACTGGTGACGGAGGAGGTTCCACTGAGCGCCAGCCGGGGCGTCGCGTTTGAGGAAATGCTTTCAGCGCCCCCCCCGCCGGAACTGGTGGAAGAGGAACTTTTTTTGCTACAGGCGATAAAAAGGCCGGCTACGGCCAGCGTCGCAAACATCAGAGTAAACAAGTGTATAGGTTTTATTCTGCAATGCATAATTCCTCCCTGGGAAATCAAGAAGCATCACTTTAATCCTAGCCCCAAAAGATTTCCCTTTCAACCCTTTGACGCGTGGGGATAGACCGCTTCCCAGCTACCCTGCAGGGCGCCGCCCTGCAGGGAGCACTGGTGAGGAAATTGAAGAGCGCACTCTTTTAAAGGCTTGCGCAACTTGGGGTTCATGAGCTCGTGGATATCGAGCCTCATGGCTTGCCGGGAGGTTGCCGCGACATCGAGAATTCCGGTGTCCATGCGGATCGCATCCTCAGGGCAAACCTCCACGCAATAGCCGCAGTACACGCAAACCCCGAGATTAATGTCGAAGCGTAATGGGTATTTTTCGACGTTGGGATCAGGATGCTCTCCCGCCACGATGGTGATACATTTGGCGGGACAGACTGTTTCACAGAGCATACATCCTACGCAACGTGGAGTCCCCTCCTTGCGCGCGGTGAGCCGGTGACGGCTACGGAAACGCAATGCCAGCAGGCGTAGCGCCTCTGGATACTGTATGGTAACGGCTGCCGGGATATGTTTGAGGATCCCCATACAGTGGGCCGCATGCAAAAAAAGATTGCGAAAAAAATGGGTGGAAGTGATCCGGATCCCGCGCGCGATAGCGGGCAGATAAAGCCTTTCCCAGAAGGCGAGGGGGCGCCGCTCAATAACTTTAGTAGCCATCAAATAATAATGGGAAAGGGCCAAAAATTCAATTTGTGCCCTTTTTTAATATAAGGATGAACCCTGTCACCAAAATATTGGCTACCGAAAGCGGAAAGAGACGGCGCCATCCCAGGCGCATGAGCTGGTCATAGCGGAATCGTGGCAGGGTCCATCGGATCGTCATAAAAAGCCAACAAAAGGAAACCACTTTGACCGTAAAGCCGGCAATTCCCAACAAAACGTAGGTTAGGTTGGAAACAGAAAAGAATCCTCCCCAGGGGAAATGAAAGCCGTCAGGATTGAGATAGGGCACCTGCCAGCCTCCAAAAAATAGGGTTGTCGCCAAACACGCCACCATGATTGTTTCTATGAAATCCGTCAAAAAAAACATGCCAAATTTCATGCCGCTATATTCAACGAAATACCCGATGATTTCAGATTCCGCCTCAGGAAGATCAAAAGGCGCGCGCTTGGTCTGGGCCAATGCCGCGGTCAGAAATACGAAGAAGGCCAACGGCTGGGTGAGAATCCCCCATAAGGGAATCCAGCCGGCCGCGTTGCGGCCCTGGGCTCGCACGAGTTCTTGAAGATCCATAGTTCCGTACACCATAATCACGCCCACAATGGATATGCCGAGCGCAATTTCATAAGAAAGCATTTGAGAAACTGCCCTCAATCCCCCCAGGATCGCGTAATTATTTCTGGAGGCGAATCCAGCGAGGATGACGCCGTAAGCGCCCATGGAAAGCATCGCAAATATGTAGAGTAGCCCCACATTGATGTTGACCACCTGTAGATTGATCGTGCGTCCCGCCCAAGAGAGTTGGTCGCCAAAGGGGATGGTGGCGAACGCCGCCAGGGCAAAGAAAAGCGAAAGAAACGGGGCTAAGGCGTGCAGAAGTTTGTCCGCGCCGGCCGGAATGAAGTCTTCCTTGGTAAACATCTTGATCGCGTCGGCAAGGAGATGAAAAAGCCCCAGGAAACGAAAACCCAGTATGCTTGCCCGGTTGGCGCCGATGCGGTCTTGCATGAGGGCTGATTGTTTGCGCTCCACCCACGTGTGGAGTCCGGCCAAATTGAGCACGCCGAAAAAAACAAGGCCCGCCAGCAATAATTTAATCACGAACGCTTCTATCATGGCGCCGCCAAGTTTTTGGATTTCTTAATTGCAATATCCGCTCCCTGTGAACCGATTGTTTCATAGGTTAATCCTTGCAGGGGTTTTGTCGTCCTGGCCAACTCAAGAAAAATTTCCTGCGGGAATCGTCCCGCCTCCAGCGGGCCCGCGTCCTTGAAGCTCTGCGAAAAGGGATGCGAACTAGACTCGGTCCTGGGCCGGCCTAAGACGCGTTCGATTTCAAGCAAGATGCGCGAGTCTTCTCGTGAATCCCCCGGCGGCGAGAAGGCTTTGCCGATTCTTTGCGCGCGGCCATGGCAATTGATAAAGGTCCCATCTTTCTCGACATAGGCGGCGCAGGGTAGAACCCATTGCGCCAGAGCCGCCGTTTGATTTTCATTGGGACCCTGAAAGACGAAGAGTTCAAGCTTTTGCGAAAGTTCCCGGATTTTTTCAATCGGGCAAAGGGCGGCTAGATCAACCCCAAAAACCCACAGGGCGTTGAGTTTTCCCCCAAGGGCCTCATCAATGATCTCTTGCGCGGCGGGACCGTCCGTGAGACCCAGGAGATCGGCCCCGAGAGTGTTGGGATTCTTGTCCGCCTTGATAAGAAAATCATCGGCCGGCCCGATGGAAGGAACCGGGGCGCTCACGCGCGCCTTGAGCGCGCCCACAAAAATTTTACGCAACAGAAACAACTCTTCAGTGGTCAATTGCGCCGAAAAGATCACGCCGATTGAAGAATCGTCACGGCCCTGGCTCGCCTTGGTTAAAATAGGAGCGATGGCCCGGAAAGCTTGATCCCACGAAGATTCTTGGCCTCGGTTGCGTACCCCGATGAGCCGTTTTTGATCAATGGGCCCCAAGCCATATCGCCCATAATCGCATATCCACCAATCATTGACATTAGGATTATAACGGGGCTTAACCCTCAACACCCGCGCCCCATTATTTAAGTGGGGACGGTCCAGAACGAAATGCAGGTTGATATTGCATCCCTGGCTACATCCATTGCAAACGCTCGGAGCGCTCGAAAGATACCAAACCCTGGCCTTGAACCGGAAATTCCGTTCAGTCAAAGCGCCGACCGGGCAAATGTCCACGACATTGGCGGAGTAGGGATTATCAAGGACTTTCCCGGGATAGAGATTGACTTCGGCGCGGTCGCCTCGTTTGAAAATTCCAAATTCTCCGGTCTTCGTAATCTCATCCGTGAAACGCACGCATCGGGAGCAAAGAATGCAACGTTCCTGATCCAATATCACATGAGGGCCCAGGATGACGGCTTTGCGTTTTTTAACCTTGGTTTCCTCAAAGCGGGGGTCGTAAAGTCCGTACTGCATATAAAAATTTTGAAGGTCACATTCCCCGGATTGATCGCAGACCGGGCAGTCCAGGGGATGATTGGCCAAGAGAAATTCCAACGCCGCGCGCCGGCCGTTGGCGACCTTGGGACTCTTGGTATGAATGACCATGCCTTCGACGGCCGGCGTGTTGCAGGCGATCTGGAGTTTAAAATTTTTCTCCACCTCGACGAGGCAAATCCGGCAGTTGCCGGCAATGGAAAGTCCCGGATGATAACAATAGCGGGGAATAAAAATTCCCAATAGCTCCGCGGCCTGGATAACCGTGGTTCCGTCCGGAACCGATATCTTTTGGCCGTCAATAATCAGGTTAGGCATGGGCTAAGCGGGCAGAGTTCCGATGCGCAACGGCCGTTCTTGATGTGATCCTCGAACTCGGACCGGAATTTGGATATATAGGATTGCACGGGCCAGCCGGCCGCATCCGCAAAAACGCAAATCGTTATTCCCTCCATGTCGCGGGCAATGCCAAGAAGATTATCCAAATCCTGCAAACGCCCTTTGCCCTCGGAGATTTTTCTGATGATACGGTGGATCCAGCCTGTTCCTTCGCGGCAGGGTGAGCACTGCCCGCAAGACTCCTCGGCAAAAAACCGGGACGCGGAATCAAGCGCGGCCAGCATGCAAGCGCTCTGATCCAACACAATTACGCCTCCCGAGCCCGCCATCGTTCCGGCGGCAATCAAGGAATCAAAATCCATAACGACATCGAGTTCCTGGGCCGTCAGGATTTTGGCGGAAATGCCGCCCGGAATAACGGCCTTGATCTTGCGGCCGCCTGCGACGCCAAGCGCATACTTATCAATGAGATCCGTCAGGCGCGCGCTTACGGGCGCCTCGTAAAGCCCCGGGCGCGAAACATGTCCGCTAATAGAAAAAAGTCTTGTTCCTCCCTGTTTGGGCGTGCCCAAAGACGCAAAACGCCGGCTCCCTTCGCGCACGATATAGGGCACGCAAGCCAAGGTTTCCACATTATTGATTATGGTGGGGCAGCCAAAAAGGCCCCAAATCGCGGGGAAGGGGGGTTTGATTCTGGGAAAACCCTTGCCGCCTTCCAGGGAGGTCAACAGAGCGGTCTCCTCACCGCAGATATAAGCGCCTGCCCCCCTGTGGATGACGACATCGAGAGTAAATCCGCTTCCTTGAATATTCTTGCCCAACCATCCGCGCGCTAAGGCCTCTTCCACAGCCCGGGCAAAGCGTTTAGCCGGGCGGAAATATTCCCCGCGGATATAGATATAAGCCTTGTGGCTGCCGATGGCATACGCGGCAATGATCATGCCTTCAAGGAGCGCATGGGGGTCGCGCTCCAAGATGTAGCGATCCTTGAATGTTCCCGGCTCGCCTTCATCCGCGTTGACCACCAAGTACTTCGGTTTGGGACTATCCTTTGGGATAAAAGACCATTTTTTCCCGGCCGGAAATCCGGCGCCTCCGAGGCCCCGCAAATTGGCCCGGCCGACCTCCTCGATCACCTCGTCCGGTTTCATCGAAGAAAGAGCCTTGCGGGCGGCGACATAGCCTCCTTGCCGGACATATTCGTCGAACCAGGTTCCTTCCTTGTTCTTAAACCGCGCGGAGAGAATAGGGCCGTCCGCAGCAACATGCGGCGCAGGCTCCAAAATTTCAGAGGGGCCGGCAGTCAGGGCCTCCCTAGTCAAAATTTCCACCATCCGATCATCCAGTGGTCCGACGAACTGCTCATCAAGCTGGGCCATGGGCGCCATCTCACAGGCGCATAGGCACTCGACTTCCTCAATAGAGACCCGATCGCTCGCGCCATCGCCTTGCGCGGCGCCGAGGCCTTTCTCAATTTTGGCCAGGGTCCCTTTTGCGCCATTGAGCAGACAAGGCAGGCTCGTGCAAACCCGAATCACGCGCCGGCCCGTGGGATGCGCGCGAAACATGGAGTAGAAGGAGACCACCTCGCGGACATGAACGATTGCGACGCCCAAAAGACGGCTGACCCATTCTTCTCCCCTTGGAGGGATATAGCCAAAATTTTCCTGAAGAAGCCACAGAAGAGGCAACATCGCCGCTTTTGGTTTTTCGTAACGGATGATGATTTCTCCGGCCCTGGCTTCAAGAGCCGCCGGCATATCTTGCGGCGGAGGGTTTCGAGGATTGTTTAATTTATCCGCAAACACGCCTTCCACCGTATTAACGGTCCAATTCTCCGCCGATCATGTTGACGGAGCCAAAAGTCGGAATAATATCGGCAATCA
The DNA here is from genome assembly GCA_964357255.1 of uncultured Elusimicrobia bacterium. Lineage (GTDB taxonomy): Bacteria > Elusimicrobiota > Elusimicrobia > JACQPE01 > JACQPE01 > JBBTIS01. Next base: position 31,440 of record CAYHKQ010000011.1, on the reverse strand, counting down.
TATCTCCCACAAGCAGCTTGGATAAAGCGGACATAATTGCAAAACACGGTGGCCGCACGCGCACCCGGTAGGCGCATTCGCTACCGTCGCTGACCACATAAAAACCAAGCTCCCCATTGGCTCCCTCAACCGGAAAATAGGCCTCTCCTTTAGGTGGCCGCACCCCGTGCCCATCCATAACAATCTTAAAATGTCGCATCAGCCCTTCGATATTGCCATAGGCATCCTCCTTAGGAGGCAGTGAGACGCGTTTTTCGCCAACGGCTATCCCCGGATGCGCGGGCTTGGATGATCCCTCCAACGTCGGATCAGTCACGGCAAGAGCTCCGGCAATAGTCGGTATATGCCCAATTTTGGCGGCATCAACCATTTCAGAGGCCGGAATATGGAGACCTGTCTGGGGGTTCGCTAGAACCGGGCCCGGCGGAATATCACGAAGCGCGGCCTCAATAATACGGATGGATTGACGCATCTCTTCCATGCGCACATAGTAGCGGTCTAGATTGTCGCCCTTAGTGCCGACAGGAACGTCAAAATCAAAACGGTCGTAAACGCTATAGGGGCAATCTTTGCGCACGTCGTAGTCCGCTCCGGTGGCGCGCAAAAAGGGCCCGGTAATGCCGTAAGCGATCGCCTCCTGCGCGCTTATGCGGCCGGTGTTCGTCATGCGGTCCACGAAAATTCGATTACGGGTTAACATCGCGTCTACTTCGTTGAGCACCCGCCGGGTTTGCTCTAGGGCATTGCGGCAAGGGTCCGCAAAATTTTCAGGTAAATCACCCTTGACGCCGCCAACCCGGCAATAAGAAACAGTCAGCCGCGCTCCTGTGACGGATTCAACAAGCTCCCAGAGGTACTCACGGGCTTTGATGAGGTAAAGGAAAACGCTAAAAGCGCCCAGCTCCATGGCGCTAGCGCCAATCGAGGTGAGGTGATCTGTGATGCGCGAAATTTCCGCCATAATCACGCGAATGTAGTGGCAACGTTCAGGCACGTTCAACCCCATCAGTTTTTCTACAGCCATGCAGTAGCCCATATTATTGATGAGCGGGGAAACATAATTCAATCGGTCAGTGTAAGGAATGACGCTATTGTAGGCCACGGTCTCGGCCATTTTTTCAAATCCCCGGTGCAAATAGCCGATCTCAACATCGGCATCCTTGATCAGTTCCCCTTCAAGTTTGGCCACAATGCGGACGATTCCATGCATGGCTGGGTGAGCGGGACCCACGTTAAGGAGCATCTCCCTCGTTTGCAAACCTCCGGAATCATCGTCCGGAGTGATTTGGGCGCTCAAGCGCGCCGCGGAAATCTCCAGGCCGGCGGCTACGCCAACGGATGCTTTGTTGGGGTTTTTATTCGCGCCTGGTCCGATAAGGGGCTGACGCCGGTTAACCGGATAATCCTTGCGCAATGGATGGCCAACAAACTCTTCATACATTAAAATCCGCCTGAGGCCTGGATGCCCCTTAAAACGAATCCCGAACATATCCCAAACTTCGCGTTCAAGCCAGTTAGCTCCTGGCCAAAGGGAGGTTAACGAGTCTAGCTCGGCCTCTTCTTCCTCCACAGGGACATGCAACCTAAGCCGGCGCCGAAGCGATGACGAGTAGAAATGATAAACCACCACAAATCGCGCCTTTGCCGGCAGGCCGGTCCAGGCAGATTCGGCCGGAATCTCCAGAGCCAGCGCGACCCCAAAACCGGAGGAAGGAAAAAAAGCCCTTGGGGGTTTTTTGCCGAAAGTGGAGTAATCAACAGCGCTCAGGTCCATGAGAAAATCCATCCGGAACGAGGGGTCTTCCTTAAGCGCGCGCGCCGCCTCAAGGAGAGATCGCCGGTTGATGCACGCTGTCGCGTCGCCCCGCCAAGCATGCGAAGCGGTCACGGCGCCTGGACACCGTTCATTCAGAGCTTCGATTAAATCGGCGCGCTCCATGGATTAATCCTTCCGACTACCTGAATGTTGGGCTTGGATTTTTTCTTGGAGTTTCAGTAGACCGTCAAGCACATATTCCGGCCGGGGCGGGCAACCGGGGATGTAGACGTCCACCGGAACAATTGTGTCAATGCCCATGACGGTCGCGTAGTTGTCGTAAAAACCGCCGGTGCAGGTGCATACGCCAAAGGCGACCACCCATTTGGGCTCGGTCATCTGTTGATAAATGCGAAGGAGCACCGGCGCCATCTTATGGCTGATCGTTCCGACGACGAAGAGAACGTCCGCCTGCCGGGGCGAAAAACGCGCAAGACCCGCGCCAAAGCGGTCATAATCATAGTGAGAACAAGCGGCGGCCATATACTCCATGCCGCAACAGGCCGTCACAAAAGGGTACTGGAAGATCGAATACTTCCTGGCCCACCCGATGGCATCTTCGAGTTTGCTGGTCACAAAGCAAGTGGATGCGAAATTGTCGCCACGGGCGCCGGCGTCTTCGAGCATTATTGCCACTCCAGGGCGCCGTTATCCAAGGCGTAATAAAACCCCGCCATTAAAATCCCTAGAAATACCGTCAAGGTGGCGAGTCCGCCGGCGCCAAGTTCGACGCATACGACCGCCCAGGGATAAAGAAAGACTAATTCCACGTCAAAGAGAATAAACAAAATGGCGATTAAATAAAAATGGACATGAAACCGCCCTGACGGCGGAGCAAATGGCGCCTGACCGCACTCAAAGGGTTCGCTTTTAACCGCGGAATGACGCTTCGGGCCAATCAACGAGGCGAGCGCCAAAAACACGCCCGCCACCACCGCGGCCAGAAAAATAAAAATTACCAAGCCAAAATATTCGGTCATTATTGGTATCGTAATAAATTTGGCAACTCAGGTCCTTAGGAGCCTACGCATAATAATTTGAACAACTTGAGACCCATCTTTGGCCGACTGCGTCGTTGCTCCTCCTTGACGTACCGCAAGGGTACGCCAGCGTCGTCGCGCCTAGCATTCGGCTCAAATCTGGGCCTCCAGTCGTCCAAATTGTTATGCGTAGGCTCCTTCGCGCTTTTTCCTGTTTTCTCACGGCCCGAGAAAGGTCATCGTAGAAGTAGATATCTGGCCCCATTGGGAAAGGCTTTCCGGGAAAACGCCGGCCAAGAGGATTACGGCCGCGGCGATGGCGAGCGCAATCATGACCGGAGTCGGCGGATGATCCGGAGCCGGCTCATGGGGCGCTTTCATGTACATCAGCACGGCCAGACGTAGATAAAAAAAGGCCGAAATTACGCTTGAGGCCACACCCAGAACCGCGAGCAAGACATGGCCGGAACCCAGCGCGCTACGAAACACCAAAAATTTAGCCGCGAATCCGGCTGTCGGCGGAATGCCGGTGAGCGAAAGAAGGAATAAAAACATTAAAGCCGCGGTGCCCGGGGATTGCACGGCCAGGCCTTCGTAGCCGCCCAATTCTTCGCCCCTTGCGCCCAGCCGGATCACTACGGCAAATGCCCCTAGGGTCATAAAGGCGTACACAAAAAGGTAGGAGGCCGCGGACGCAAAATCCGCGGGGGTTCCCCCAATCACGCCCAAGAGCGCATAACCCGCGTGGGTAATCGAAGAGTAGGCTAGCATGCGTTTGACATTGGACTGGGCCATGGCCAGAATGCTACCGATGACCATGGATAAGGCCGCAAGGATGCCCAAGAGAAGGGACCAGGCGCTAAAAAAATAAGGAAAGGCTACCAGGCAAATTTTTCCCAAGACAGCGAAGCCCGCCACCTTTGAGCCAACGGCCAAAAAAGCCGCGACTGGGGCGACGGCACCCTCATACGCGTCCGGAGCCCAGGCATGAAAGGGCACGGCTGAAATTTTGAACGCCAAGCCCGCGCACAGTAACGCCAAGGCGACCGCAAGAAGAGGCTCTCCGATGAACGAACGTCCGGCCAAGGCCCCGGCAATCGCGGTAAGTTCCAATTTGCCGCCAGTTAGTCCATACGTAAGGCTTGCGCCGTAGAGAATAACCGCGGAGGCGAAGGAGCCAAGCACAAAGTACTTAAATGCGGCCTCCGTGGCCTTGGGCCGGTCGCGCTCGATGCCCACTAAAATGTAGGAACACAGCGCCATGAGTTCCAATCCCAAATAAATCATCAATAAGTCGTGGGCTGATGCCGCGATCATCATGCCTACGGTGGCCAACAAAAGAAGGCTGTAATATTCGGCCCAAGGCGTTCGTTCTTCGCTTAGACGGCGCGCGGATAGAAGCGCGGACAAGGCTAAATTGGCTACGAAGAGGATTTTGAAAAACCGCGCATAATCATCCGCGACGGGAGACCAGAGAGCCAAGCCCGCGGCTAAAATTGAAGCCGGCAACACAGCCGCTAAAGCCGCCCCTGCCGAGCGCGCGCGTCGCGCAAGGAGTATTAGTCCCAGAGAGACGGCTATGAGCGATATCTCCGGAAAAAAAGCCGTAATCATGGGCAAGCGAATTTTTTCATAAACAGTCCTTCATAAGCCCGCTCTTAAGTTCGAAGCGTTTACCTGGTTTAAGAGATGCTCCACGGAAACGTGAAAATATCCGAGAACGGAATCCGGATATAGACCGATAATCAAAGCCAGGGCGGCCAATGGGGCCAGCGTGATAATCTCGCGCCACCCAAGATCAGCTAAGTCCCGATGCCGGGGCTCGCCCAGCGCCAGCCGGTAGTACAACCAGACTATGTACATGGTCCCCAAAGCCACGCCGAGAACTCCCAGGAGTCCAAGCCAGATCCAAATTTGAAAAGCGCCGTTTAAAATCAGAAATTCGCCGACAAAAGAATTTAAGCCGGGAAAACCCATCGCCGCCAGGGAGAACAGGGCCAAAAAAACGCAATAGACCGGCACGACTTTAAAAAGCCCGCTGTAACGCGCGATCTCGCGGGTATGGGTTCGTTCATAGAGCATGCCCACGCATAAAAATAGCGCGCCGGTGATAATGCCGTGATTGAGCATCTGCAAAATAGCGCCCTCCAAGCCGCTCGACGTCAAACTAAAAATTCCTAAGGTCACGAAACCCATGTGGCTGACGCTGGAATAGGCGATCAGCCTTTTGACATCGGTCTGGGTCAGGGTCACGCACGCTCCCCAAATAATAGCCACAACCGAGAGCGCCAACATTGGTTTGAAAAAAAATAGAGTGGCATCCGGCAAGATCGGCAGACAGACCCTTAAAAATCCGTAGGCGCCCATTTTCAAAAGAATTCCAGCGAGAATTACGCTGCCGGCCGTGGGCGCTTCAGTATGCGCGTCGGGAAGCCAGGTGTGTAAAGGAAACATGGGCACTTTCACGGCAAAAGCGGCCGCAAATGCCCCGAAGAGCCAATACTGCAACCTGGGATTAATCACGACCCGGGAAAGCGCTTCGAGTTCCAGCGTGTCGCCGCCTAGATTGTGCAGGGCAATAATGCCCAAGAGCATTAGCACGCTGCCTGCCAACGTAAAAAGCAGAAATTTGATCGCGGCGTAGACCCGCTCAGGCCCTCCCCAAACCCCGATTAAAAGAAAAATCGGCACGATACTAAGCTCCCAGAACACATAAAAAAGCATCAGATTGCCGGCTACGAAAAGTCCGGTCATTGCGGTTTGAGCCACAAGAAGCGCGCCATAGAACGCGCGCATCCGGGTCCCAATCGCCATCCACGACACACCCACGCACAGAATTGAAAGCATCGCGGTCAAGAAAATAAAAGGAAGGCTGATCCCGTCCACGCCGACAGAATAAGCGATATTCCAGGAGGGAATCCAAACGACTTTCTCCACAAATTGCATCCCAGGCGTGCTCTTGTCGAAAAGAAAATAAAGAGGCAGGGAAACGGCAAACGTCAACAAAGTGGTCAAGAGCGCAATCCAACGGGCCGACCGTTCATCGCGTGCTAGCATGATGCCGGCTACTCCGGCCAGGGGCATGAAGGTAACAGCGCTTAGCATGGGATAACTCATGGAAGGGTTGCCGCTAGCAACGCCATGGCGGCGATGATTCCGGCGGCCATGGCAATGCCGTAGTGTTGGGCGTTGCCTGTTTGGATAAAACGCAAATAGCGGCCGGTTGCCTCTGTCACGCGTCCGATTCCATTGACCGCCGCGTCCACCACTGCTTGGTCTAGGCTACGCAAAATCCGCGAAGCGCCCAAGACAAGTTTCGTTACGACGAACTCGTAAATTTCACCCACAAAATTTCGTTCCACCCATAGCAACGGGCCTGCCCCCAGGCGCGAGATCGCTTCGGCCCCACGCCGGTAAAACCAATCCGTATCCAAACTGATCGTTGGTTTGGGATCGAGTTGGGGCAAAAGAAGGAAGAATCCAAGGGCGGTAAAACCAAGCAATCCAAGGGTCGAGGCGACATGATGGGCCGTGTAGGGCGCGTAATCAGCGGCAAAGGGTAAATGCCGGTAGAGCAGTCCGGGGAACACGCCAATTACAACACAGGCTAGCGCCGCCAAGCTCATAGCCAAAAGCATATTTCGAGGCGGTTCTCGGGCGGCCAGACCCGAGTCTTTGCCGAAAAACATGTAGTAAGGCAGTTTGAGCCCGGTATGCAGAAAAGTGCCCGCGGAGGCCAAGGTCAAAAAAAGAAACAAATCAGCTCGATGCGCTTCGCCTGCGGCGGAGACAATCATGGACTTGCTCACGAATCCGCTAAAAAGCGGCACCGCTGAAATCGCAAAAGCGCCGATCATGTATAAAGCCAGGGTCTGGGGCATCGTCTTATAGAGGCCTCCCATATCGCTCAGTTTTTTCAAACCGGTCATTTCAAGAACCGCGCCCGCGCCCATAAAGAGAAGCGCTTTGTAAAGGATATGAGCGAAAGCATGGGCCGCGGCTCCATTTAAGGCCAGTTCGGTGCCCAATCCTACGCCGCAGACCATGTAACCCACCTGGCTGATAATGTGATAGGCCAAGAGACGGCGCGCGTCGTTTTCAAGCACGGCATAGACCACGCCATAGATCGCCATGGCCGCGCCGAGCCAAATTAGAAGTTGCGTTCCCGGATAGCCCCGGATGAGAGCATACACCGCGGATTTCGTGGTGAAGGCCGTCAAAAAAATCGCGCCGGTTGGCGTCGCCTGCGGGTATGCGTCAGGTAGCCAGGCCCCCAAGGGCGGAGCCGCGGCGTTAAGCAAAAAAGCGATCAAAATTAAAACGAAGGCCGCGCTACCCGCGTAGGGGCCCATGTTTTCAAAAGCCAGAGAGCCGGAGTTTTTGTATTGAAGCGCCGCTCCGCCTAAAAGGCAAAGGCCGCCGAAGAAATGCACCAGAAGGTAGCGGAATCCGGCGGCCACGGCCTGAGGTTCGCGCTTGAGCCATACAAGGAGCGCGGCGGAAATGGCCATGAGCTCCCAAAAGACGAACAGCGCCAGGAAATCGCCCGCAAGCGTTACCCCAAGCGCGCCGCCCGCGTACGTCAATGCGGCCACATGTTGAGCGTTATCCTTCACATGAAGCGCATAGACCATTGCGATGAGCGCCATCAGCGCGAACACATAACAAAAGATCAAACTCAACTTGTCCACTCTGCCGAAGACCATCTCCGCGCCAAGGAAACGCATCACCCCGTAGACGCCGGGCCGAAGCGCAAGGCAAGCGATCAGGGATGCGCTCGGCAAAACAACCAGATACGCCCGCTGAACTCGCCCCTTAAGAAGCGGCACTGCCCATGCGCCCAGAATCAGCAAAAGTCCCGGATGCAGCCATTCAATCATGATTTTTTTCCGGCCTTGTCATAATAATTTTCGGGACGCATCAGCCAAAGATGCCCTACGATTTTGGAGACTACAATGATGATGACGCAAGACATCAGGCCATAAACCGATCCCCAGGCAGGCCAGTGTTCAAAAGCAAAATGAGCCTTACCCTCAAAAATATAGGGCGTCGCGATTTCGGCCAAGGCCGCGACAGCCAAACCCGCATAAAACCATCGCCGCATCCGCGCCGGAAAATTCACTGGAGAGTTCTCCTGGCAAAATCCAACACTAAATTCGGATAAAGCCCCAGGGCCAGGCTGACCGCCGCGCTAGCGACCAAGGGAACGACCATCCAGGGAATTTCACCCGCGTGTTCATAATTTTTGATGCCGGCGTCCGCGGGAGATTCCTTTTCAAAATAGGCCTTGTAAACGATGGGTCCGAGATAGGCGGCGGTAAAAAGCGAACTCAACAACAACACTGTCATCAACGCGAAACTTCCTTTTTCAAGGGAGCCGAGAATCAGATACCACTTGGACACAAACCCGCCCGCGGGCGGCACGCCGACCAAGCTCAAGGAGGCAAGAGTAAAGGCGGCCATGGTCCACGGCATGCGCCGGGCGAGGCCGGAGAGTTGGCTCACCTCGGTTTTGTGCGCTGTCACATAAATGGAGCCGGCGCAAAAAAATAGCGTAATTTTCGCGAATGCGTGATTGGTAATATGAATGATTCCCCCCGTAGCGCCCGTTGAGTTCAGAAGAGCTCCGCCCAGCAAAATATAGGAGAGCTGGCTGATGGTTGAGAAAGCGAGCCGCGCTTTAAGGTTATCGGCCCCCAAGGCCAAGACCGATGCGGCAATTATAGTCACGGCCGCGGCCCAGAGAGTCAATTGATCGGCGCCTAGGCTACGCATCGCCGCCGGGCCAAAGATAAACAGCATGACGCGTAGCATGGAAAAGACGCCTGTCTTGACCACGGCAACGGCATGCAGGAGCGCGCTCACGGGAGTCGGCGCCACCATGGCCGCGGGCAACCAACTGTGCATGGGCATGACGGCGCTTTTGGCAAATCCAAAAAGGAACATGGCGAATACCACGAACAAAAGTCCAGGTTGCGCGGCTAGAGCCTCGCTCGGCAGGATGCCATCCTTGCGGAAATCGAGCGTTCCCGCGATCTCATAGGTCAAAATGATCGCAGACAGCAACAATATCTTGGCCGCTCCCAGGAGATAAATTACATACTTGCGGCCGCCCGCCTTGGCTTCGAGCGTTTCCTTGTGAGCTACCAGGGGGTAGGTGGCTAACGTCAAAGCCTCATAAAAAATAAAAAGCGTGAAGAGATTGGCGGCAAAGGCCACGCCCATCGTGGCGGAGAGCGCCAGAGCAAAGCAGGCAAAGTACCTGGTTTGCGCTCGCTCCGAGAGCGAGCGCAAATATCCCACGGAATAAAACGATGTCGCGATCCATAAAAGCGAGGCCCCCAGGGCAAAAAGAAGCCCAAACGCGTCCGCGCGAAACGCGATCTCTATGCCAGGCAGAAGCCGGAATAAAACGCATCCCGGCGTCGCGCCGGATAAAACGTCGGGGATCATGGAAGCGATGACCATTAATTTCAAGAACCCGGCCCCTACCGACCAAAACTCCCTTAGGTTCTTACGCCTTGACCCCGTGGCCATAATCAGGAAAGCCGCCCCCAGGCAGATAAGAACGGCGGCGAAAGGCTTAAATGAATAAACCATCTCCGTCACCACTTGAGTTGAGTCAGTTCATCAATGTGGGCCGTAGGCCGACTACGCTGCAGAGCGATGAGGATCCCAAGTCCCACCGCCACCTCCGCAGTAGCCACCGCGATCACAAATACGGCAAAAATTTGGCCCCCCATATCATGAAGATGCATGCTAAAACCCGCGAGGCTCACATTGACGGCGTTGAGCATAATCTCCACCGAAATCAACATCAGAATCAGGTTGCGGCGGGTCAAGAAGCCGGCCATGCCGATTCCGAAAAGGACCGCGCTTAAGAGAAGGAAGGAGTTCAGAGAAACGGCCATCAAGGATTTCTTTGAGAACGGGTCCCGGTCCCTTGCGCCAATGGCGTCTTGCGTCTGGCCAATACAACAGCGCCCACGATAGCCGCTAAAAGAATCAACGAAGCGACCTCGAAGGGAACGGCGAAGCCCCTGAACAGCTTGACGCCAAACTCTGCAACCGAGGGTTGCCAAAGGTTTATTTGAGGTTGGCGGCCCGCTAAGGCGCGCGAGGACCTTAAGGCGAAAACCATCACTGCGATAAAACCTAGGCTCGCGGCCACACCCAAAACCCAATGCGCGCCGTAACGTTGCGCGGCCCCTTCCGCAGTCCAATCTAAAAGCATCAAAATGATCAAATAAAATACCAGGATCGCTCCCGCATAAATAATGATTTGCGTCGCGGCCAGAAACTGAGCTCCGGCCATAAGATAAATACCCGCCACATGCACGAAGAGGGCCAGCGCCCAAAGTACGCTATGGACGGGATTTCGGCGAGTGATGGCGAGGACCGCCGCAACCACGCTCGCGGTTGCAAGATAGGCAAAGGCCATGTTAAAGGGCCGGGTTTATGACCGAGGGCGCAATGTGGCGGTGTAAGACTTCCTTGTATTTCATCCGACCATCGGCCCTTAATTTTTTTGTTGCTTTAGTTTTTCGATGACCAAGGGGATGAATTCGTATAAATCGGCCTCGACGGATAAAGACGCAACCTTCATCAAGGGGCAATCCGGGTCTTTGTTGATAGCCACAATCGTTTCGGATTGACCCATCCCGGCGAGATGCTGGACCTGCCCCGATATGCCCAAAGCAATGTAGAGCTTAGGTCGCACGGTGCGCCCGGTGAGTCCCACTTGATGGCGGTAAGTGATCCAACCCGCGTCCACGGCGGCGCGGGAGGCGCCGACTGCGGCTCCCAAAATTTTAGCGAATGCCCGGACCATGCCAAAGCCTTCGGCTTTTCCGAGACCGCGGCCGGCGGCCACGATTTTATCGGCCGAGCCGATGTCCAAGTCGGCGTTCTCTTCCGGCATAAATTGGACGAATTTCGTTCTGACTTTCCATTCGGAAGGGTTGAGCGCGATATCAATAATTTCGCCTGTTTTGCCGGCAATTTTTTCGGCTCGAGGGAACGCCATGGGCCGCACGGAAATCACGATGGGTCGGGCCTTAGGAAAAACGATGCTCGCAAAAAGATTTCCGCCGTGCGTCGAACGCACGGCGCACACTTGAGCGTTAGTGGTTCCGTTGACTAGCGTCTCAACGCTAAGCTCGGAAACGTCGGCCCCCGCGCCTGTGTTAAGAGTGACCCCCAGGCGCGAGGCCAGCGAGCGCCCTGCGGTGGAAGCGCTTACGAGGAAAACGCTCGGTTTAGCTTGGCGGATAGCCACGGCCAGGGCTTGGGCATGAGTTTCATCCACAAAGTTTTCAAGCGCGGGATGATCGAGGACATAAACCTTTTCAGCGCCGGCTTCGATGAGATCATTCGTCCATTTTTTGACGCCGTTGCCCACGAGCACGGCGCAAAGCGGCTCGCCAAGTTGGTCGGCTAATTTTCGTCCGGCATGAAGAAGCTCAAAAATAGCCGCAACCAAGGCGCCGCGACGGACCTCCGCGCAACACCAGACTCCCTTATACTGCGTTAATTCGTTTGTTTCCATCAGTTTTACCTCTTCTTAAAGTAATTTTAATTCTTTTATTTTTTCGACGAACTTGACGGCTTTTTCTTCGGCCGTCGCCCCTTCGATGCGCACCCCGCCTGTTCGAACGGGAGGCGTTTGGCGTTTCCAAATTTTCGTCAGGCTCCCCGCTTCGCCAATTTTGGACGCGTCGGCCCCGATGTCCGCGGCTTTCCAAGTCGGGATAACGGCTTTTTTCGACGCCATCTTGCCTTTAAGCGAAGGCAGGCGGGGTTCGTTGATTTCTTTAACGACCGAAAGCAGGGCGGGGAGATCCATCTCCAAGACATCCGTGCCATCTTCCATGGTCCGTTCCACGCGTATGGTTTGGGCGTTAATGTCCTGAATTTTCCTGACGTAGGCCACGTTAGGCCAGCCCAACCACACCGCGATTGCCGGGCCGACCTGGCCGGAATCCCCGTCATTAGTTTGCTTGGCGCAGAGGACAATATCTATATTTGCGCTTTTTTCAGTTTGAATTTTTTTAATGCCCTGGGCCAAGAGATAACTTGTGCCGTAAGTGTCTGAGCCGACGAAGGCCTCGTCCGAGAGATGATACGCGCTATCCGCGCCCCTGGCGAGAGCTTCGCGAAGCGCGTCGCTTGCTTGCGGCCTGCCAAGGGTTAAAACGGCGACCCAACTTCCCGGCACGCGCTCTTTGATACGCAAGGCTTCTTCGAGCGCGTATTCATCCAAAGGGTTAATTCCGTATGTCAGACCTTGAGTGATAATTTTGCCCGTGGCCGCATCGAGCTGAATGCTCGTCGTGGCCGGGGTTTGCTTGATGCAGGCGACAATATTAAGCCCCATATTAAACCTCCACCGCTTCTTTATTTTTTATTCCCGAAGCATATTCCTTAATGATCATCATCGCAATTTCATTGCGTTGCATTTGGCTGGTGCCTTCGTAGATTTGAGTTACCTTCGCGTCCCTCATGTATTTTTCCACCGGGAAATCTCTCATGTAACCGATGCCTCCGCACATTTGAACGCAATCCGTCGTGACCTGCATGGCTGTTTCAGAACACGTCAGCTTCACCATGGCGGAGTATTTAGTCAGCCGGTCCACGCGCAAGTTTCTAATTTCCTCAAAAACCGTTTTGCCGGAATTTAGGCTTCGGGGAAAAGCCTCTTTGAGCGCCCTGTCCATAACGCGGTTGACCGAATAGAGGAGCGCCCGGGCGGCTTCAATTTTAGCGGCGCAATCAGCGAACATATGTTGAATCGCCTGGAACGAGGTAATGGGCTGGCCGAATTGCTTGCGGACCCGGATATACTGCATCGTTTCATCGAGAGCGCCTTGGGCCAGGCCGATGGCCTGAGCGCCGACTGCGGGCCGGGAGAAGTCAAACGTTCCCTGGGCGACAAAAAGGCCGTAGCCTTCTTTGCCCAAACGGTTTTCTACGGGAATTTTACAGTTATCAAAAATGAGTTCGTAGGTCGGGCTGGCCCGGACGCCCATTTTAACCTCTTTTTTTCCGAAGGTGAACCCTGGCGCGCCTTTTTCAACGATAAAGGCGGAAATACCCCTGGCGCCTTTGGCCGGATTGGTTGAGGCGAAAAGAGTATAAATTTCCGCGGCCTCGCCATTGGAGCAAAAATTTTTCGTGCCGTTGATGACGTAAAAATCGCCTTCGCGCTTAGCGGTGGTCTTTGTCGCCGTCGCGTCTGAGCCGGCCTCCGGCTCGGTAATAGCGAAGGCGCCCAGGCGCTTGCCGGCGGCTAAGTCCGGCAGATATTTACGCCGCTGACCCTCGTTTCCAAACAAAAGAACCGGCATGGCGCAAAGCCCGCTCGCCGCGACGCACAGTGAGATGCCGGCGCAGGCCTTTGAAAACTCCTCCGCCACAAGGCACGATTCCGTGTTCGCTCCGCCGAATCCGCCGTATTCCTGAGGCAGATAAACCCCGAAGAGATCGGCCTTTCTGACATCCTCGATAATATCCCAGGGATATTTTTCGGTTTCATCGTAATGGGCGCGAACCGGCTTAATCTTTTTTTCGGCGATTTCTCGCGCCAACTTGATAATTTCTTTTTGTTCCTCGGTAAATTCATGTTCCAATGTCATTAACATCGCGTTTCCTCCTAAAATCAACAACCATCTTCTACTTCATGACCACCTTTAGATTACGCAGAGCTTCTTTGGCGGCCGACTGTTCAGCTTCTTTTTTATTGCTTCCAGCGCCGGCCCCCAATATTTTGCCTTCAAAATACGCTTCTACCTCGAATGTCTTGGAATGTTCCGGACCCCAGCAACGCCGGACCCGATATTCCGGTATTTTTTTGTAAATTTTTTGGATGACTTCCTGAAGGCGGCTTTTGTAGTCGCGGATGACAAGACGCTTTTTTTTGGTAATCCATTGGCCGACAATGAGCTTGCGGCAAAATTCAAGCCCTTCGTCGAGATACATGGCTCCAATGACAGCCTCCGCGCAGTTGGCCAGGATGTTATCTTTCTCTTTAGAGGCGACTTGCTTTATCGCGGGTGTTTCCGATCGTCCCACGCGCATGAACTCATCGAGACACAGGAGTCGGGCCACTTCGAGCAGGCTTGTTTTGGATACCAACATGGATTTGAGCTTGGAGAGTTTTCCCTCGTCCGCCTTAGGGAATTTTTCATAAAGGTAGGAAGCTACCAGCATGTTAAACACGCTGTCGCCCAAAAATTCCAGGCGTTCATTAGAGATTCCGGCGGCGTCCTGAACCCCGGAGGAACTATGCCGCAATGCCAATTCCAAAAGCCTCGGATTACGAAAGGAATAGCCGAGTTTGCTTTCCAATTCCGTAAACGGATTTGTCAATGCCATAGTTTCAGTCACAAGCTTTCCTTGCGCTCAAACCATGCAACCCAAATTGGTCCTTTGGGCCGCGATCTAAAGGAGCCTGGAGAATTTACTTTTTGCCGTGAGTTTTAATATATTCGACGGCTTGGCCCACGGTCTGAATTTTTTCCGCGTCTTCATCCGGAATTTCGGCTGTAAACTCTTCTTCCAACGCCATAACCAGCTCCACGGTATCAAGAGAGTCGGCTCCGAGGTCATTGACGAAATGAGCGGTGTTGACCACCTCCGCAGAATCCACTCCGAGTTGCTCTACGATGATCTTTTTAACCCTCGATTCAATATCACTTGTTTGCGTCATTTTTTCCTCCATCATTTGGATTGTTTGTCAGAATCAGGAGCCAAGAGATAGGGTCTCCCCTGGTTTTAAAGCAGGGTCCCATCTCCTGAATCCCAAATCCTTAAATTACATATACAAGCCGCCGTTGACTCCCAGGACCTGGCCTGTCATATAACTACAGTCATCGCCTGATAAAAAGAGGCAGACCTTGGCGATTTCGTCCGGTTCGGCGAATCGCGCCAAAGGCGTCCATGTCATGAATCGTTCTTTGATCTCTTTCGGCAGAACGTCGGTCAGGCGGGTGCGCACGAAACCGGGCGCGATCGCATTGCATAAAACGTTTCGACTGGCGAATTCTTTGGCCATAGATTTTGTCATGGCCATCACGCCCCCCTTGCTTGCGGCGTAGTTGGCCTGACCGGGATTGCCGTATTGCCCTACCACGCTTGCCAGGTTGACGATGCGGCCGTAGCGGGCTTTAAACATCGGCCGGATGACGGCTTTAATAAAATAAAAAATGCCTTTCAGGTTAACATTGAGAACAGCGTCCCATTCTTCTTCCTTCATCCGGAGCACCAGATTGTCGCGGGTGATGCCTGCGTTGTTAACGAGGATGTCAATTTTGCCGAAGCTCTCCATCGTTTTTGTCACGACATTTTCACAATCCTCCCGCTTGGCCACATTGCAGACGAAGGTTGTGACGCCGTCGCGCTCAGAGGTAATTTCCTTGGCCGTGGTTTCGAGCATCGCTTGGTCCGTATCGCACAGGATAACCCTGGCGCCTTCCTGATGAAATAGTTTTGCCGTAGCCTTGCCAATGCCCTGGGCCGCTCCGGTGATAATGGCGACTCGATTGTTTAACCGCATATGCTGTTAATTTAAAATTATGCTGACATAAAAATCAAAGGGTTGTCAACCCCCCGCGGCAATTCTGCGATCCATAGTGAATCTTTTAACTCTTAAACGGCAGGGGCGGCGGTTTTGGCAAATACGGGTTCGTTTCGGCAGACAATTCCGTTGTAATTTTTTTCAAGGCGTTTGGCGATATCGAGGGCGGCGGTTTCGTAAGCCCGGCATACGGCGTTTTCAACGGCCAAGGCTGAAGAGCGGCCATGAGCGATGATAAGATTACCCCGAACTCCCAGAAGAGGCGCGCCGCCTACGTTTTCCCAGGAAAAGCGCTTTTTAATTTTTTTGAGACTGGGGAGCATTAAAAGCCCGCCAAGCTTGCCGATCCAGTTAAGATTTTTTTTGAGCATCCGGCCTGCTTCCTCGATAAATCCTTCCCCCAGCTTGAGCATGACATTGCCCATAAAAGCGTCGCAGACGACAACGTCAACTTTGCCGAGCGGCACGTCCCGCCCTTCGATCATACCCGCAAAATCTTTTCCGATCGCCGTTTCAATTAAGCGGTAAGCTTCCTTAATTCTTGAGTTGCCCTTGGTTCTTTCTTCTCCAATGGAGAGAAGGCCCACGCGAACCGAATCACGTTTGAGAATCGCCTTGGCATAAAGACTTCCCAAAACAGCGAAATGGGCCAAGTGGGCGGCATCCGCGTCCGGCGTGGCGCCCGCGTCAATGACTAAGCTAAACCCATTGCTATGCGGCCAGGGAATCGGGACTGCCGGTTTTAAGTCTTCCGTGGGGAATGTCCCCAGCGTTTCAATGGCCCAGTAAACGCTGGCGCTAGTCGAGCCGGCGCTGACGGCCGCGTGCGCCTGTCCGGTTTTAACCAGTTCGAGGCATTTGGCAATGGAGGAATCATGGCGTTTTCTGCCGATGGCCATGACGCCTTCCCCCATTCCAACCGCTTGAGATGAGGCGATAATTTTTATAGGCCATGCGCGCCATTTGCGATCCAAGCGGTCGAGCGCGTTTTCGATATCCCCGGGGACGCCCGTTAGAAGCAGGCGAAGATTGCCGAGGCGGCGCCGGGCATTGAGGGCGCCCTGGATCAGGGGTTCTACGCCAAAATCTCCCCCCATCGCGTCCAGGGCAACGTTCAAAAAGGAGTCGTAAATTTCGTGTTGCGAGTTATGAATTTCCGGATCAGGCATATCTTCCTATTTCGATTTTTGAACTCTCAATTTATTTATTTTCGCCTTCCCGCTTTTTTGATTTTTTAACCTTTGGCGCGAGCACGAGCCGTCCGCCGTAGAAGCCGCATGCAAGGCACACTTTATGCGGCAACCTAGGTTTGCGGCAGTTAGGACAAGGCGATAATTCCGGCATGGCAAGCCTCCAGTTCGAGCCTCGACGTATGCCGGTTCTGTGTCTTGTATGTTTACTCTTCGGATTGGCCATGTATTAACCTCGCTTATAAATATCTTTCAGTTTAGCAAATGGGCCGGGGGCCGGGGGCCGGCATGAGCACGCGCTTATGTTGCGATTGACGCCGCAAACCGGGCAGAGGCCTTTGCAGTCCTTGCGGCAAAGGGGCTTGTCCGGCAAGGCCAGAACCACGGCTTGACGAATTTGTTCGCCCGCGTCAATTTCTTCGACGCTCAGAGGATAAGTCTCCTCTAATTCCTGGCGAAAGCGCAGATTAAACAATTCGGCGCATCGCGAGCACGTTAGGCGAAAGTTGCCCGAAGTTTCCCCCAATAGCAGGTACTCTTTGGACCCAATTGAAATTTCAAACTCCGCTTTTAGCGGCTTATTAAGATCCGTTCTGGAATCATAAACCTCACGGGATATCTCTTCGAATCCAGAAACTTCCCCGGAAAAACTGACGCCACCGGATTCTTGAATAGAGGCTGTTTGATAGATCATCGAGGATGTCGCAAAAAACAGTCAAGCCGACAGCGGTTAACCGCATAACCGTTTAACCGCTTTTTATAACGCTTAACGGCTCGAAACGAGGGCCGGTTCCTTGAGCTTGCCGATAATGGCGTCGCCTATTTCTTTAGTGCCGGCAACGCCTCCAAGGTCATAAGTGACAACCTTGCCTTCCTTTATTACTTGCGCGATGGCCAGCTCCAAGCGCGCCGCGGCATTTGTTTCTCCCAGGTGCTCGAGCATTAGCTTGGCTGACAAAATCATGCCCGTGGGATTAACCTTGTTCATACCTTTATATTTGGGCGCTGAGCCGTGCACTGCCTCAAAAAGCGCTCCGGTCTCGCCGAAATTCGCTCCCGGAGCCACTCCAAGTCCGCCGACTAATCCGGCGCAAAGGTCGGAGAGGATGTCGCCATAAAGATTGGGCAAAACAAGCACGTCGTAAAGCTCCGGCTTTTGGACTAACTGCATACACATGTTGTCCACAAGCCTTTCTTCGTATTCTACTCGTCCGTTAAATTCCCGGGCCACCTCGCGGGCGGCATCAAAGAATATCCCGTCGGTAAATTTCATGATGTTGGCCTTGGCCACGGCCGTCACTTTTTTTCGTCCGTGTTTGATCGCATAATCGAAGGCGAATCGCGCGATTTTTTTACTGGCTTCCGGCGAGATAGGTTTGATCGAAATGGCCGCAGTCGGAGAAATTTTTCCGTTGGCAAGGTCGCGGATAGTCTTGGCTCCTTGGCTGGTCGGCTCAAATTCAATGCCGGCGTAAAGATCTTCCGTATTTTCCCTGACGATGACCAGGTCCACATTGGTATAACGAGAACGCACGCCGACATAGTATTTGCACGGCCGCAGGCAGGCGTAAAGCCCCAGCTCTTGGCGCATGGCCACATTAACGCTACGAAAACCCGTTCCTATCGGGGTTGTGATAGGGCCTTTTAAGGCCACCTTATTTTTTCGGATGGAATCAAGAACGCGAGCAGGAAGCGGCGTGCCATATTTTTCCATGGCGGTTTCCCCCGCCTCAACTGTTTCCCAATCAATTTTGACGCCCGTAGCGTCCACTACTCGAACGACGGCATCCGTAATTTCCGGCCCCGTGCCGTCACCGGGGATTAAAGTTACCTTGTAAGTCATAAACACATTTTATCAAATTTTATATTTTGCAAAGTGTGCAGACCTTGCTTGGACCTTGTTCAATTGATATAAAGATTCGGATGCCTATTAGTAAAAGAATTTTGGCTACGGCGACTCTAGTCGCCCTAATCGGCGCCTGTGGCAAGACGTTGAGCGTTCAGGTTCGCCGTCCGGGTTTGGATAATCTCATGGCCCGCCATCGCGTTGCTTTGTCGCAACTTTACGTTGTTTTGGAAATTCCCGACGCCGAGGCCGTAGTCCATGAGGAATTTAAGTACCGTCCGACATGGCAGGAAACCAGCGTGGCAAACCCTCGCATTGATGGGCCGGCCTTAGGCCGGGCGCTTATGAGTAAATACGGCGAGGCCGGCATTAAGAGCTCAGGTTACCAACTGTCCGGCCCGGGCTCAAATTTGGACCAGATCACGCGACTGTTTAGTCCCGCCGGTATCCTTTATGTAACCCTGGAACCGGTAAAAACCGCCACAACGAAAACCGAGGCTAAAGACAAAAAAGGCCAATCCGTTTCGCGCTGGATCGCCTCTGTCGCTTTGTCCGGGCAAATTCGGCTTGTCGCGGCCGATGGGGCCGCGATTCTTCCTCCCTCCCGGTTTTCCGTTTCAATTTCAGGCGAGATCGAAAGGGAAAACAACGCCACGGCATGGTTTGACGAAAAAAAGGCGCAGTTATGGGAAGAAGCCTCGGATAAAATCGTCCGCGCCGCGGCGCCGCGGCCGTCATGGAATCCCCGTGATCTCAAACGGGTTATTCTGCCGAGCAAAAAAAACGCCAAAATCGGGCAAGGGTTTGATTCGGCCCAAAAAGGCGATTGGCCGGGCGCTGAAAAACTTTGGAAAGAGGCCGTGGCCGATGAAGATCATCCCTTGGCCCATCACAATCTTGCCGTCTATGATGAGCGGGAAAACCGTTTTGACGATGCCTTGGGTCATTATAAAAACGCCAAGGCGGCCTTTGAGCGCGCTCGATCCAGGATCGAGGGGCATTGGATTTTGTTTCCCTCTGCTTGGGATGAGGCGATGGCGGATCTGGGGTTAATTAATGAAGACAAATTAATCGGCGCTCAACCTGTAAAGTCCGACAAAGAAGGCGTTGATTGGTTCAACAGGGATATTGCCGTTTTACCGTTCAATAATGAAAGCAACCTTGTGGATGCGCCCGATCTACTGCGGCATATGGCCCAGGCCAGGCTTCAAGCTCAGGGCTATAAGGTTATGGATTTAGGCCAAGTTGATCTTTTGCTTCGCCAGGCCGGGGTGACACAGGGCGGACAATTAGCCGCGCTGACGCCCAAGAAGACAGCGGACGCCTTGAAGGCCGGCCTCTTGCTTTATGGCGAGGTTAAAATTTTTAACGAGATTCCATTGGGCATTTATCACAAAAGAGAAGTGGAAACGGTTTTGCGCTTAGTGGAGGGCGCGACAGGCGGCGTTATTTGGGAAAACAGAAAAAAAATCCTCCACGAGGGCGTCCCCCAAGGCGGCAATGCCGGCGTCAAAATGCTCGGACAGCTTGCCAAAAGCCTTATCGAGCGTATCGCCAAGGCGCCCCTTAAAGAGGAATCCGAAGAGCTTGTCAGCCGATCCCTCTCGCTTCTGCCGTGCGCCGCGTCTAAGTAAGAACATGTTCACCCCCAAAGAGGAAGATTTTTTTTGGGTTATGGCGTGCCGGTTGGCGCCGGGGTGCGGGGGGCTTGCGTCCGGGGAGCGCACCAGGGTGCTTGCCATTATTCGCGAAGCCATTGGGTCCAGGCCCATATCCATGAGACGGCAATTTAAAATTTTTCTGGCCGTGATTCGCCTGGCCGGTTATTTTAGCGGAGGCTCCTTTGAGCGCTTGAGGCCCGATAAGCAGGACGCGATTCTTCGCTGGTTCCAGGACAGCCCCATTCCCCTTCTGCGCAAAGGCTTTTGGGGATTAAAAACTTTAACTTACATGGGCTATTATGGACGGCCCGAGATCGGGCCTTCCCTTCATTACCAACCCTCCAAAAATGGCAATGAGCTACTTGAAAAAGAGAGAGTTTGACATAGTCATCATTGGCTCGGGCGCAGGAGGCGGCGCCGTGGCCGAGGAGCTTTCCCCCCTTTGTCGCGACGGTGTGCGTATCGCCGTTCTTGAATGGGGTCCGAAATTTCGGGATTCGGATTTTAGCGGCCAAGAGCTCGATATGGCCAACAAGCTTTATTTTGACGGTGGCGGTTTTTTAACCAAGGACAAAAGCATGACGCTGGCCTTTGGCCGGGCCTACGGCGGCTCGACCGTGGTTTACACGGGGACTTCATTGACGATTCCGGAAGAAACCGTTAAACGCTGGGGCGTGAGCGACATTACGTGGGAAGATTTGCGCGCGCGTTCCGATAAATATATTCAAGAGAATAACGCTCATTTGCTTGAAGACGACAAGATCAACGACAACAACCGCCTTTTTTATCAGGCCTGCCAAAAGCTTGGCTATCGCGCCCGGCAATTTCCCGTCAATGTCAAAGGCTGTCAAGGCTCGGGAATGTGCAACATGGGATGCCCGAACTCGGCCAAACAAGGGACCCATCGCGTCCAGCTTCCGAAGGCGCAAAGCAACGGAGTGACGGTCGTGACAAACTGCAAGGTGGACCGCATCGGCCAAAAAACCATTCACGCCGCAGTGCGTCCGGCCCCAGTTGGACTGCCTTCGGTTTGGGATCCGGGCGAATATCAGATTCAAGCAAAGGTGATCGTGCTGGGGGCCGGCGCGGTCAATTCTCCGGCGATTCTTTTACGATCGGGCTTCGCCCGGTCCTTGCCGGCCCTGGGCCGGTACTTCACCTGTCATCCGGCTTTAATTTTAGCGGGCTTGCACTCCGGACCCATCACCAATTACAATGGCCACCCCAAAAGTTTCTTTTGCGATCACTTTGCGGATTCCGACCGTTTTTTATTGGAAACCTGCATGTATTTTCCGTTCACAACAGCCAAAAATCTGGCGGGATTCGGCCAAGAACATCAGGACCTGGTCGGCCGCATGGACCGTCTGCAAATGATTTTAGCGCTGGCCTTAGATCGGGCTGAGCCCGGCAATCGCGTCACTATTGACGGCGGCGGCAATCCCGTGGTGGATTACACGCTGTCTGAGGAAACGCTGAACTCTTTATTGGCCTCCATGAAAATTTCGGCCAAAATCTTTTTTACCGCCGGCGCCGGCAAGGTCCATGCGCCCGCCGGCCGGAAATTTTTAATTGATTCATCCGAGGCCGGCCGGCTCGATGAATTAATCGCGCGCGAAGAACTCAAGCTAGGCAAGGTTTCCATTAGCGCGGGGCATTTAATGGGCGGTTGCCGCATGGGCAAGGACCCGGCGCAATCAGTAACGAACGCGTGGGGTTGCGTTCATGGATTTCCAGGGTTATACGTGGCCGATGCGAGCCTATTTCCAAAATGCGCCGAGATTAATCCCTATGTCACCATTATGGCCCTGGCCAATCGCGTGGCGGAGCATATAAAAATTAATGCGCGCTCGCTATTGAATTAGGACGACGGAAAATGAAAATTTTAGGCGCCCAGATCGTTGTCAAGGCTCTTGAGGACGAAGGGGTTCGCTATACCTTCGGCATCCCAGGCACTCATAACACGGAGCTTTACGATGCTTTAGAAAATTCCAAGCTTATCACGCCGTATCTCGTAACCGACGAACAAAGCGCTTCCTTCATGGCTGATGGCTACGCCCGTGTTTCAGGGCAAGTCGGCGTGGTCAATGTGGTGCCGGGCGCGGGGTTGACACATTGCCTCTCGGGTGTGGCCGAGGCCTACATGGATAACGTGCCCATGGTAATTTTGGCTTGCGGGATCAGGAACGACACAGGCCGTTCCTACCAACTCCATCATATTGACCAGATGTCCATCATTCGCCCCGTGGTCAAAGAGACTCTTTGCCCTAAAAATCCCAATGAAATTTATCCCATGATGCGCCGGGCGTTTTCTATCGCGCGAAACGGAACGCCGGGCCCGGTCGCCATTGAAATTCCAGCCAATTATTATTTCTTACGGCAAGAAATTGACGGCCTGGAAACGACCGTTCCCGTGACTTGGAAAATTCCCGGACCAACGGCCGTGGATTTGAAAAAAGCCGCCGTGTTGCTTGGCGAGGCGAAACATCCCGCCCTGTATTTAGGACAAGGAGCTAAAGGCGCCGGCGATCTTTTAACGCGCCTTGCCGAAACGCTCCAAGCGCCGGTCGTAACCACGATTCAGGGTAAAGGCGTTTTTTCCGAATCACATCCTCTTTGGCTTTGGAATGGGTTCGGCAATTCGGCGCCCGGTTTTGTGCAAAACGTGATGAATAGATGCGATTGCCTATTGGCAATCGGAGTCCGTTTCGGCGAAGTGGCCACGGCCAGTTATGGTCTGACCGCGCCGGAAAACTTGATTCACGTGGATATCAACGCCGAAGTTTTCAATAAGAATTATCCGGCCAAGCTGGCCATTGAATCGGATGCGAGGCTGTTCATCGAGGCCTTGATCGGGCAAATTCCTCAACGGCCGCCAAATGAGGCTCTTCGGGACGCTATTCGCCAAGGACAGGAAGATTTTTGGCGGGAGGCGCTGGCTAAGCCAAGCGCCGCTCGTGTCACCCCGGCCTATTTTTTTAAAACAGTCCAACGCCTCGCCGGGCCCGAAGCTATTTACGTTACAGACAGCGGCAACGGCGCATTTCTAGCCATGGAATTTTTAAGGCTGGAGGCTCCTGACCGCTTTTTGGGTCCCATAGATTATTCCTGCATGGGTTATTGTCCGCCGGCCGCCATCGGAGCTAAACTTGCCGCTCCCCAAGCTCCGGTCATAGGCATCGCCGGGGACGGCGCGTTTATGATGACGGGGTTGGAATTGGCCAGCGCGGCGAATTACGAAATCGCCCCGATGATTTTCGTTTTTAACGACGGCGAACTGGGGCAAATCGCCCAATTTCAAAGAATTCCTCTCAATCGCGCCACTTGCAGTATTCTTCATCCTTTTGATTGGGAGGCCTTTGCCAAGTCCGTGGGCGCCGCATATCTTAATTTGCCTAACGACGATGTCGCGCAAAATGTGATTGAGCAGGCCTTGAATATATCGCGCGAGCGCCGGCCAACGATCGTTAACGTGGCCATTGATTACTCGTCCAAGACTTATTTCACCAGAGGCGTGGTCAAAACAAATCTTTTGAGAATGCCCTGGTCCGAGCGCCTGCGCGTTATTAGCCGCGCTGCTTGGCGGCATTTGGCCGGAGTAGAAACGCCAAAAGAAAAGGCCCAGCTACGTTCCTAGAAGGAACGTATTACAACTTTATCAATTCTTCGTAGAGCTCTTCCTGGCGGCGGACCATGATGTTGATGTCGAACTCAGAGCTGATCGAGGCCTTGGCTTTCAAAGACATGGCTTGACGCAACCGGGGATTTTCAATAAGCTCCCTGAGCCTTTGTTCAAGCCGGTCTAAATCATGAGGCGGCGCTAAAAAACCATTTTCTGAATCCTTGACGATTTCGGCGATGCCGTCACTCGCGTAAGAGACGACCGGCAGGCCCAACCTCAAGGCTTCCACCGCGCTTCGGGGCAGGCCTTCCCACAGGCTGGTCAGGACATAAATATCGCCGGCCTTGAGAATTTTTGCGGCATCCTTGCGCCAGCCAAGATATTTCAGATTGGACGGGCCGTTGCTAAAAATATCTTCCCTTGCGCCCCCCCCTTCCCATCCGCCCAGAAAAAGAAATACCGGCGTCGGCCTAAAATGCTCAAAGCGCGCGGCAAGCTCGATGAAAGCCTCCGGATTTTTTTGCCTTTTAAGATTTGCCACCGTGGCGACGATTAACGCGTCAGCCGCCAGCCCCAACTCCCTTCTCTTGTCCAGGCGGTCCTGCGCGCCCATGCGGTCAAGATCAAAAAGATTGACCCCGCTTCGGATTAAAACCGGCGCTCGTTGTGCATGAATTTTCCAGCGTCCGGCATATTCCAAATTTTTTTTAGAAACATAAACGAGTTGCGTGGTGACCCATCCGGAAATTCTTTCAATCCAAGCCAGGAAGCCTCTGGCGAGCGGATGCTGATGGTCGTGAAAACCGAATCCATGATAAGTATGAACAACGATCGGAACGCCGGCAAGCCACGCGGCCCAGCGGCCTAAAATGCCGGCTTTGGAGGAATGAAGGTGCGCAACCCGGGGTCCGAAGCGTCTAAAAACGCTCCAAATTTCAATAAAGGCAGGCAAATCCCACCAAGGCCTAACTTGCCGGGTTAAAAATTTCAGCCAAAAAATCTGAACATGGGCGGGCAAAAGCAACGCCTCCTTGTCCAGATAACCGCCATCGCCGCAAGCCAGGGCGATTTCAAAGCGATCCGGGTCCATATGACCTACGGTGTAAAGCGTATTTTGCTGGGCGCCGCCGAATTCAAGCTTAGTGATAAGATGGAGAACGCGAATTCGGGAAGCGGGAAGCGGGAAGCGGGAAGCGTCGGCCACTAGGTTGTCTCGATTGCTTTTCTCACGCCCCACTCTTCCCCTTCCCCCCTTCCAAAAGTATCTGCTCCGCGGCTGATTTGCCGTCTAAAAGACATTCTTCCATAAAGGAATACTTCCAAGCGCCGTAACGCCCGATGGAAAGTATTTGACGCTTTTTCAACAACTCGAAAATTTTCGGCAAAAAATCGCGTCGCTCTTTGGTAAATACGACATAGGCTGGGCTGATCCGGTTCCAGCGCGCCACGGCAACCTCGTCCCTTGGTCTCATCCAGCCGAACGCGCGCATCGCCGCAAGAGTATGGTCCAACATTTTTTGATAATTAAATGATTCTCCCTCAAGCCCGGCAAATTCGACATAAAAAGCGCTGCATCCCTCGGGGGCCAGGGAAGAAGCGAAATTCGTCGGCGTTCCGATACGATAAAAACGGTGCTTCTTTTCCGGAAAATAGACCCAATGCTTCAATGATGGACGGGGGTTGGTAAGGCCGAGATTAAGATTATAAACCACCGTATAACGCAGGGCCTTGCGTCTGGCGCTCGCCCCGAACTCGCCCGCAAGACAGGGCTCGAGCCGGTCTAAAAACTCATCGAGCGGGGATGTGTTAATAAGCCAGTCGTATGAAAATTTTCCCCTTGCCGTGACCACTTCCTTTTTTTTCCAGTTAATTTTAAGAATTTCGCTGTTTAAATAAATTTCGCTTCCCGCAAGCTGACCGGCCAAAGCGTCGGGCAACATCTGGATTCCCCCTTCTCGAGGGTAGAAGAAGGACGCATTGTAGCCGAAAAATTTTTTTTGGTCGGTCAAGGCTCCATAAAGAACTTCTTCGCGGCTTGGAATAGGAACGAAATTCCTGATCCATTCGGTGGTGATTTTTTCCAGCGGGGTGCGCCAGAGTTTCAAATTATAGGGAAACATGAAGTGACGGCTGATTCCAGGGCCAAAAGTTTCAAGATTCCATCGGTGGAAATTTGGATTTTTTGAGGCCCCTGTAATTCTGTCCCTGGTTTTTAAAAAAGAAACCACGCAATCCACGATAACCTTGTCCGGCAAGCCATAAGTGTTAGCCTGGAAAGGATACCGCGTGAAAATATCTTTAGAGAAAATCCACGTGTTTCTCTGATGCTCGGCGAGCCGGCCTTGCAGAAGGCCTTCGATAAGCCATGCCTTGGTATAGGCGTGATGCATGTGAAGGAGGTGCCCCGTCTTGTCGAACGTGAAGCCCCCCTCACGGTCCGAGCTTGCCAGCCCTCCCACCTTGGAGGCTTTTTCAAAAATTATCCAATCTTTGCCGAGATGATGAGCGGCCGAGAGCCCGGCAAGCCCTGCTCCGATGATAACAGATGTCACGCAGGCCTTAGGGTATCTCTTGGCTATTGGACATTTTTAGTTGCGTCAGGCTTCGGCCGATCAGGAGTAAGCAAATAATCAACAGAGCGTAAATCGCCAAGGCAAAACGTTCGTCTTGAATCTGAGTTATCCAGAAAGCGAGAGAAGAAAAAACAAACGTCGCCGCGCCCAGCACAACCACAATTTTTTTCTGCGATAGCCCCAATGCCTGTAAACGATGGGCGATATGATCGCGACTGCCCTTAAAAGGGGACAGCCCTTGTCTGACGCGGATATAAATCAAAAATATCGTTTCAAAGACCGGAACCGCGATAATGAGAATGGGGGCAAATACCGCGTATGAATTATACGTTGAATACGAAGAACCGATCGCTAAAACCGCGAGGAGGTATCCCAGCGTCAGGCTTCCCGAATCCCCCATGAACATTTTATTGGTGCGTCGAAAATTATGGGGTAGGAAGCCGAGCGTTGCGCCTAAAATACAGCTCGCCAAAATATTGACATAGACATCTTCGGAAGGGAATCCGATGGCCAAAAAGCTCGCCGCGGCAATAGCCGTTTGGGTGCCTGCTAGGCCGTCTGAAATATCTATGAGATTGATGGAATTGGCCACACCCGCGACCCAGATAAGGGAGAAAAAAACGGCGACATAAGCCGGGTTCAAAAAATGAATGCGGATAGGAGCTAAAAGCAGGACCGCGGCGGCCAGGAATTGAAATAAAAATTTCCACTTGTACCGAACGCCGCCGGCCAAGGTGTCGTCCACCAGGCCCAACGTAAAAATCGCGGTCGCGCCCAGCAGTATGTAACGAAAATTACGGATCGTTCCCGAGGGATAATGCGTTAAAAATCGCGTGGCGAACAGAACGGCCAAAATGGATAAAAAAATGGCGACTCCGCCCAGGCGCGGAGTGGGCGTTGTGTGCGTTTTAAGCGTTTCATCAGGATAGTCCAGAAGTCCCAGGCGCAGGGCCGTCCAGCGCACGATCGGAGTGAGCGCAAAGCATAAAACAAAGCTGCCTCCCACGATAAAAAGATAAACAAGATAATCTTGCATCAGTCGCCCTTGAAATTGAACGACCAGCCTATTCGCGTCGCCACCAGCGCGGCGCCCAGAAACATGATGACATAAGTGAGCGCATGAGCCGTCAATAGAAACGCCATTGACTGATCATCGGCAATGCCCATATTTTTCATTGTCCAGCTTCCGAGAAGTTCATAAATTCCCAGGGCGCCCGGACTCACGGAGGAAACGTAGGCGAGGCTCAGGACCATTTGAAGAAACAGGATTTTTTCAATGCTCATCGAAAGATGAAAAACATTGGCTAACGAATATATAAACGCGGTGTCGCACGCCCAAGCCATCAGGGAGAAACCCAACGAAGCGCCGAATCGGTCGCGGAATTCACGAAGAATTTCTCTGAACGTATTTTGCAGGGATTGCTGATGTTTTTTGAAACGCTCACGCAGATTAAACACGTTTTTCGTGATAATAATCGCGCATGAGGCAACCGTGAGCGCCAATAGAAGGAATAACCAAAATATGAGCGCCACAGGGACGAGGGAACGAGCTCCAATTCGTTCAAGCCAAAGATGAAAAAGGATTCCATTGGTGAATATCGCGGCCAACATTAAAATTCCTAGGCTGAAAAAATCAAGGATTCGCTCCATGGCCACCAAGAGGCCTGCCCTTAAAAATCCAATGCCCGCGCCTTTGGCGAGATAAAAAATTTTAGCCGCCTCGCCGGCCCTTAAAGGAACAAAAGAATTAACTCCCAATCCCAACACAACGCCTTGGGTGTAAACTGCCAGCCGCGCGGGAGACCCTTGGGCGATCCAAGCGATGCGAAGCCCTTTGAAGAAAAGTCCGATTAAAATGAAAATCCCGGTTGCCCCTGCCAGGCAGAACGTGGAGCGCGAAAAAATTCCATAAAAATTATTCCATTCGACGCGGCGCAGGGCCAAATACAAAAAAATGAAACCCAGCGAGACCCCTAAAAATCCTCGCAGTATTTTTGAGACCATTATTTTTTTAGCGAACGATTAATCGGTCCCCGCAACAATAGCGCGAGATAATCTCGGCAAGCGCTAGCCCAGCGCAAACCACTAGCGGAGCGCTTGAGGCGGTAGTTCATTAAGAAGGGCGCCTCTGCGACCCTCATTCCCCTTTTTCTTAAAGCCAGCAATATTTCCATTTGAACGGCGAATCCTTTTTGATTGAGCATGATTTTGCCATTTTCGTCGAGAAGACGGCGCAGGGCGCCGGCCCGGTAACATCGAAATCCCGTGGTTGAATCCTTGACGGACCAAATGTAAAGGAACCGCAAAGCAAAAAGAAGCCGGGCTATCTTTGCGATGACGCGCCTGAGAATCGGCATACCCCTTTCGCCTGAGCCTTCTCCCGCGTAACGCGAGGCGATGGCAACGTCGGCCTGGCTTTTTTCAAGGACCTCGATCATCCGGGATATAAACTGCGGCGGGTGAGTCGCGTCCGCGTCCATCGTGACGATATAGTCGTCATCCCCTAGGCCGGCAACGGCGATTTCCATGGCTTGGCGCAGGCTCAGGCCTAAGCCCCAGTTGCGTTCGTGGCGGATAATACGAAGCGGCATGCGCATGAGATAACTGCTCGCCAAGGCGTAGGTCCGATCACGGCATGCGTCGTCCACCAAAATGACCTCTAGGGAAATTTCCTTGGCCGTCTCTCGAAGAAGACTCAGGACGCTTTGGATGGCCAGTTCTTCGTTATAGGCGCACAAAATGACGCAAAGCATTAAATACCAACGGTAGCGGCTGTTTTTTCTTTTTTACGCGTAATTTGATAGGGCTTGATCTTATGGGTTGATAAAAAACTTCGGGAAAGCACGTCTGCCAAAGCCCCAAGGAACAGGAACAAAATTGCGCCGCCGGTTAAAAAAAGCCCCAGAAAAAATAGCGGCGAAAGCCATTCGCCGCCCATAGCCACGCGGCGGAAAACGACAAATCCTTCCATGAACGCGGCCGCAAGGAATAAAAGCACCGCAACTAAGCCGAATAAATGCATGGGGCGCGTGATATAGGAAAAATAGAATTTCAGCAGAAAGGCGTCGAGAATTACCTTCCACGTCCTCGAAAAAATTCCGTATTTTGAGCGTCCCTGACGTCTGGGGCGATGCCCGACGATGATTTCCGTGATTCTGGCGCCATTCCAGGCGAGATACGCCGGCAAAAGGCGATGCATGTCGCCCATGATTTGAAACTCGCCGATCGCTGATTTTCGATAGGCCCTAAGAGTGCACCCATAATCATGAAGTCCGGCCCGCGTAATAACGCCCACGAGGCGATTGGCCAGTGCGGAGGCCAGCGTTCTAAAAAATCCATCCCGGCGCACACGTCTCCACCCGCAGACCACATCATAACCGTCATTGAGTTTTTCCAATAACGCCGCAATGTCCCCGGGGTCATTTTGAGCATCCCCGTCCATGGTTACTAAGACATCCCCTCGCGCGTGGTCGAATCCGCAAGCAAGGGCGGCGGATTGTCCAAAACAACGCGCAAGCCGGATAAAAATAATTCGGTCTTCCGTGGCCAATTTTTCTATTGTTGCGGCCGGGTTGTCCGTCGAGCCGTCGTCTATAAACAAAATTTCCCAATTAATCCCAAGCCGGCCAAGGCATTTAAGAAGCTCGTCCAACAAAAATTTGATATTGGGCTCTTCGTTATAAATCGGGATGATGACCGATAAAAGCGAGATGGGTTGACTCATGGGATTGTCCGGCCCGATTCGATCATGGACAAAAGCCTGGACGAACGCAAGTGATTGGGCTCCAGCGCTAAAACCCGCCGGGCCGCGCCAAGGGCGCGGGCTTGACGGGGAATTTGAGAACGGCTTAAGGCGTGCTCTAAGCGCGCCATATCCGCCCACGTGTCCGCATTCGAGGGGTCCCATTTTAACGAAAGCCTCAAGGCATCCCGCGCGTTAGGCCAGGAGTCCGGAAAAATTGTCAAAGCGTTCATCCATAACCCGGCCCGAATCAGATGCGCGCGGCCGAGGGCCAAGGGAACCGCCAGCGCCAACAGAAAACTTAAGCAGGCGATATGCGCGTAATCCGGAATGAATTGCAACGCGCCTCTAAAATTCGACTGTTTGCCGGCGCCGGAGGAGCCCGCGGTTAAGGCGAATAAAGCGAGCGAAACGGGCAATATTAGCAGACTCGATTCAAAAAAACTGTTCAACGCGACGAAACACCAGCTCATTTTTAAATTCCATGGGCAAGGATGCGGTATCAATAGCCATGCGCACACTGCGGCCGCGCTTATTAAAATTAGCCCTATTAACCCCCAATTAACCCCAATTTCCAAATAGCCGTTATGCGCCCAGAAGGAACTCTCGGTGGCATCCTTTTGACGATAAAGAGGATAAAGGCCGGCAAATCCTCCCTGGCGGCCGGCGCCTAGGAAGGGATGATCTCTCATGATTTTGATCGCGGCTTTTTGCCAGGCCATACGGTTGGCAAAGGATGCCGGATGCGCGCGGTATTTCAGCCCTGATAAAATCAAAATTATGACTATTGCCGCCGCCCAACCATAACGGAATAATTTTCGCTGGAGAACAGAATCTGCGCCGGGCCATGACAAGGCTAAAGCCGCAATCCAGATGATCCACGCTCCATAAGATCCGTTAATCACGAAGGTTGTCGCCAGCAAAAACGTAGCCGACAAATAGAAAAGTTTTTCTTTTTTGCCGTTATTTTCCCTGATGCCGCTAAGAGCAAAAGGAAGCGTCATGCCTATATAAAAATTAAAAATATTTGAATTCCCCAATAAAATTTCTTCAAGGCCGGCATTGGGCCATAACAGGCGAATCCCTAAAGCGACACAGGCAACGAGCCATGCCCCGGCGATCACGGCAAAATGAATCAACCGGCCGGAAGGAAAAACGAGTCGAGGACTCTTGTTTCCGACTAAGGTTACGACGGTCCACCCATAAAGCAATGACGTAGACAGCGCCAAGGCGATTTCGCGCTCGCGGCTTGCCAGGGACCGGCCAATGGCGTTGGAATAAACGGCAAAAAGAACTCCGCAGGCTAATAGGGCCGCCGGGTGGGGGGGGGTGGGGGCGCCGCCCCCCGGGGTTATTGGGGGTAGAGGTAGAAGCCAGGGGGTGAGGCCGACAAAAACCCCCCCCGGGATTTTTTGAGGGCGCCGAAAAAAAACGCGGCG
>CAYHKQ010000010.1:0-40560 GCA_964357255.1 uncultured Elusimicrobia bacterium | reverse complement strand
TTTTGTATTCATGGTCAAAAGATAGCGTTTTTAGGTAAAGGGCAACAAGTCTACTGAATCCCCAGTCTCAATTATTCAACATGATTATTAGTTTTGGATTACCCGCTTTAATTTTGGGCGTTCTTGCCTGGGACCAATGGCGAGGTAAAACAACACAAATCTCGTTGGTTACCGGCGTCCACCCCGTCCAGATAAAAACAAACTGGCCGATTGTCACGAAAGGATTATTTTCAGCGGTCGCTAACCCGAAAAATTTTATCAAAATCGTTTTTAATCCTCCAAACTTCGCTTTCTATAAAAACCAATCAGGCGACAACAAGCTCTTGTCAAGCAAATGGACAAATTTCAACTCCTACCGCCTCTCTGTCAGCCAGAACGGAAGCCGCGTGGCGTGGGATAGCGGATACTCCATTGTCGTTACCGACGTTGACACAGGCAAAACCACCGACATTATCATATCCAACGGCCTTGTATGCCGAAGCATCGCCCTTTCGCCGAACGGCCGCGAAATAGCTTTCTCCGCCGCAGATATCAGTCATCAGACAATAACCAACTACGTCGGTATCGTTGACCTGCAAACAGGCCAAGCGCAATTATGGCCAGCCGAGGGAGCTGTCAGGAGCGTAGGCTGGAGCGAAAACGCCCTGGAAATTTTCGCTTTTACCGCGCAATTTGCAAATACGGCGGCGCAAACGCAACCGCAAACCACAAGCCATGGAATAACGAAACGCGCGGTCAGCCTTCTTGTTTTTGACCTCCCAAATAAATCTTACAGAAAAATGTCGCTTCCTCCCGATTCAGCCTACAGCATGCCCATATCCATGACTGTGTCCGGAGAAAAAGTCATCATGGCTGACGCAGACGCAATGCTCCATGAAATTTTTTGGAATGCCGGACATCCGAGCGTACGTTCGATTAAAACCGACGCGCTTATGCTTTCTGACATCACAAGCTTATTAAGTGATGGCAAACATATTTGGACTAACGGCTACGACGGCAATTACTATTCAT
Source organism: uncultured Elusimicrobia bacterium (assembly GCA_964357255.1). GTDB lineage: Bacteria > Elusimicrobiota > Elusimicrobia > JACQPE01 > JACQPE01 > JBBTIS01. The sequence goes on along the minus strand of CAYHKQ010000010.1, from coordinate 39,549 downwards.
ATTTGCTGGCCTTTAACCTCCATAAAATGACTGTAACGGTTTTTAAAAACAACAGCGCGATCCGCGCTATCGCAAAAGACACGGAAAACGGCCAAATTATTTGGTTTACGCCGAATCACGCTTGGCGCCTGCCTCCGGAAAATCCGACAACAGGCTTTCCTGCAACCGTTTCTGCCGAGCGTTATTCTTTACGGAACTTTGCCAATGTGCGTCAAGTCGAAACTAATCTATCGGGGAATACCGTCGCTTACGTCGCCGCATTGCCTCACAATGCGCACAGGCTTCATATTCTTAAAAGCCTAAAAACACCCGACAAGAACAGTTCTTCACCTGCGGCCAACGAAAACAGGCAAACAGAAAAAATCGTAGCCCGCCAAGAGCCCGAGCAATCTGCCGTAACCCTCCAACTCGAAGCCAGGCGCCGAGAGATCATGGCTATGGCTGAAATTTATAAAGAAGAAGACTTGGTTCCCAAGCTGTTCATGCGGGCTCAGCTCAAATCTCCCAGCGACCAGATCATCGCCTACGCCGCCGCCAAGTGGCTCGACGAACTGGCCCAATTGGGAGATAAAAAATCTGAGGTGGCAATTCTTGATTTGGCACAGATTGCCAATCCAGACAGCATCGGCGAAGATCCCGCGCAAGGCAATAATTCGCCCACTAGCGCTGATCCCGACGGCAAATTATTCAGCCTTGGCCTGCCTGCTCTGTTTTTCCTGTTTTTCGCCATGGGCTGGCCCATTCTTGGGCTTCTGAGCCTGAGCCTGGGAATATTGGGGATGGCTTTCCCGTCGCCCCATCAACCTATGTCAGGTCAAAACTTGACATCTTTACCCCAAAACAAAGCAGTCGCGGCCGGCGACGAAAATTGGGAGGAAAACCGTATCGGCGAGTTGCCGCCAAAAGACGGACGATTGCAGGCCCAAAAAAAATTCGGTCTTGGGTGGGCATTTGGACTGCCGTTGCCTTGGCCGAGGCCTCGTTCTTCTTTTTCCAAGGCTTGAATTATTCAGGCCTAGCTTTTCTTGGCTTAGCAAGCCTGATAATATTCGATGGTTATCGCCAGCTTGCAAAAATAGTCCGAGCCGAGCTTTTGAAAAAACTTCTCCTTGCCAGTCACGCCAAAAAATGGGTCCTCCCAGCAGTAACCGGGGTTGCCCTGTTCCTGGCTCCATCCATTGCCAAGGCATCCACAGGGCTCCTAATGGCAGCGAACGTCTGGCCCTCGCTTGCGGCGGCGGGGGCGTTGGGGCTCGGAACTATAAGCGCCTTGGGGGCCGTCTTGTGGCAAAGTCAACAAAAGGAGACATTCGCCTACAATGCCGAAACCCAGGACGAAAGAGAATTAAGGGAATTTTTGCAGGCGCGCGGCCATCAAATCACACGATTGCCTGGGAACGCTGTTGATTGGATCTTAAACGGCGTTTTAACGGAAGTCAAAAGCCTCCAGCCGACGACTAAGACGCGCGGCTTAAAAAGGGCAATCAGAAAGGCCTCTAAGCAGATGAAAAGATTCCTTGCCAAAACATTGCCTAATCATCCAGACATTGTTCCCAGCGAAATCGAAGCCGGCCTCAATAGCGATCCCAACGCCCCCAAAATAATTTTAGTTGACGTCCGCCGGACGCAACTTAGTCCTAAGAAAATAATGGACGTTATTATTTCATGGTTCCCGGAAAATAAACAAAATCTTAACGTTCTTGTGCTTTTGCCCAATCAGGGACAGTCCGGACAGGGAGCTCTTTATTATGAGGGCCGGTCCAACAAATTTGTCGTATCAGAGCTCGACCGCGTAATGGAGCCAGGCAAAATTCCATCTTTCCCTCTCAGCGCGGCCGCGCTCGCTGGGATGAAGTCTTTTGGCGCCATCGGCATGTCAACGGCGATGGATCTGGGGGGTTTGGCGGGCGGGAAACAAATGCCAAGCAAAGACTTGCCCCCCATTTCTCCTCCATTAACGCAGGTTGAATGAATTTCTTTAGCCATTTGAAGTTACACCGCTCATCCTGAGCTTGTCGAAGGATGAGCCAAGGCGAAGTTCGCGTTTTGCTCATGGTTCGACAAGCTCACCACGAGCGGCCTTCCTTGGCCACTTCGATTGGCTAAAGAAATTCTGTTGAATTTTGTAACATTAGCTAATTTCGACCAAGGGGGTACTGTGGAGTTGATCAAAAAAGCGGTATGTTGGGCGGCGCTGATCGTTTTTTCTTTGGCGGATTTGCGGGCGGAAAATTTTTCTAATGAGACGTTGAGCCTAATGAACGCTCAAGCGCTTCGTAGCCGCGGCAACAGGGGCAACAATGGCTCGATGAGAAGGGGGCCTTCGCTGGGAAGGCGCCCTTCGCCAGGCGTTGGTTCGCCCTCGCGAGGCCGCGTTTCTCCCAGGCCCGGCGGCAATCCTGCGCGCAATGCTCCCATCCGTAGACCAGTTCCTGATTTTGACGGCGGCCGCCGCCGGCCCGACCCGCGAGTGCGTCCATCTCCCCGACCTTCGCCAATTCGCCGTGATCCCGGAGGGCCTTCACCGGTTCGGCCCTCTCCCGGCCGACCCTCTCCAGCGCGCCCGTCACCAGGCTTGCCCTCGCCCATTACAAAAAATCCGGGAACTAATTTGCCGGCCCGGCGTCCGCCCTCGGTGCAACTGCCCGACGGGCGCAACGTGGCCCGGCCCATTGTTGAACCACGGTTGCCGGGTAATTCTTCCGGCGCGCGGCGCGCTCATCTTCAACGGCCGGCAGGCCCTCATCCTAGCGTTGCCATCGGGCCGGGTCTGTCCATGCCAGGCAACCGCGTCATTTCGCATCTAGCGCGGCCTGCCCATATTCCAGTGGCCCCAGGCTCCGTTTCCGTAGGGGTTCATGTGGGCCAAGCAAGGGTTCGCGCTTATGGACGACATCACCACAACTACCACATTTATTACTGGAGCAACCATTATTGGGGCCATCATCACGACCACTTCGATTACTGGCATGTAGATCATGGCTACTGGTGGTGCTCGCATTATAACGTTTACCTAGACTGGGGCTATCCACCGGTCTTTGTGGAACATATGTATGTTAACGAGCCGCCTGCGCCTTCGCAAGGATACCTGAACATTGGCCCAGGCCAAACCCTCTACCACAATGGACAAACGTTCCATTGGTGGGACGGTGGCAGTTGGCGGTTGCTTGTCGAAAATCAACTTCTGTCTCTCGACTCGAGCCTGTACTTCCGACACCGCTCCGCGTCAGAGGATGAAACGCATTACGACCGTTTTATCCCCGATGCTGAACTTTTCTACTGTTCCGAACACGGGACTTACTACCGCGCCCTTTTCTTCTCAAGGCCGGATTATGTTTTCGTGCCTGATTATGACCTCTGGTGGGCCGATGCTGAGCAAATGTACCATGGGTATCTTCTTTTGTCTGAGCATTGACCACTGCATTGCCGGGAGCCAAGCGCTGAACCGCTCAGCCGCTTTTTGAAAAGCCGTGACATTAAACGCAAGCATATGGTAAAAGATGGAAGGGATTTAAATGTACCTAAAATCACTGGAACTTTCAGGATTTAAATCCTTTGCGGAGCCAACGGATATTCTCTTAGAGCCGGGCATTACCGGAATTGTCGGGCCAAACGGTTGCGGTAAATCCAATACTGTAGACGCGATCCGCTGGTGCCTAGGCGAACTTTCCCCGCGCACCCTTCGTTCCAAATCCATCACCGATGTTATTTTTAACGGCACGCGCCGTCTCTCCCCCGCCGCCTGCGCCCAGGTCACCATGACATTCGATAACTCGGATCATTCCTTAGACGTCGCGGCCAACGAGGTGGCTGTCACGCGCAAGGTCTATCGCGACGGCACAAGCGAATACCTGATCAATAAAACCTCTTGCCGCTTAAAGGACATCAAAACTATATTCCTCGGCACGGGCCTGGGCGACGACGGCTATTCCATTATGGAAGGCTCGATGGTAGATTTTCTGCTTACAGCCAAGCCCCATGAGCGCCGGCTCCTTTTCGATGAAGCGAGCGGCGCGGCCAGATTCGCCTCCAAACGCGACGAAGCCGTTTCTAAAATGGAAAAAATTGACACGGATCTCAACCGGGTCAAGGATCAAATCGAGATCATCGGCGCCGAACGAAAGCGATTGGAAAGCCAGGCCAAAAAAGCCCGGCTTTATGAGCGCGTGAACAACGAAAAAACAGAACTTGAAATAAAAAAAGTGTCGCAAATCCTTGAAAACTGCCGGCTCCGGGCCCAAACGATCCGCGAGGAATCTTTTGATCCCAAACGCGCCGAGCTTGAACGCCAGTCCGCCGGGCGCGATAAGTTAAACGCCGACGCTCAAACGCTCGAGGCGGAACGCATGGCGCTGGAACAACAATTGTCGCTCGCGTCCAACGAATTTCACGAAACATTGCGCGAACGCGATTTGGCGGTTGAAAAAATCAAAAATCTCGAAGAAAAAATCCGCGAACGCCGCGCCCTGCTTGAATCCCGCGAAAAAGAATCGCGGACGCTCGACGGCGAAATCTTGCGATGCCGCGAAGACCTGAACCTGGCCAAAGCCGTTCATCAGGAAAAAACCGCCCAACGGGACCGGGAAATTGAGGAATTCGACCAAGCCCATCCCCATGCGCTCCAAACGGCCGATGGCGCCGGTCGGCGCCATCAAATCCAAACGCAAATTGAAGACCTCAAGCATCAAATTTTAGACCTCAACGAACAAATCACCAAGGACCGCAACGAAAACCGCGCGGTCACGACTGAAATGTCGCAGGACCAGGCAAGCCTCAAATATATCCTGCGCGAGCACAAGAAGCAAGAGTTGGAAAAATTCCATCTCGAAGAGCTCCTTCATGAACTTAAAACAAAAATCGAATCCCTAAAACTTCAAATAGACGCCGCTGGGCGGGACGCCCAAAACTTAACGCAAGAACGCGCTGGAATTGCCGCTCGTCGCCAACCCCTCGAGACCCTTGCGACCCTGGATCTCCCGGCGCAAAAAGCGTCGCTTCAGGCGCGTTTGGAACAATGGGAAAAATTGGCGCAGGAGGATGCCGTCATCCGCGGATCTCGCGCTATTGAGGAAATGAGCTTGGACATAAAAGAAATCGCGGGGCCCATCGGCAAGCTGATCAAATGCCCCGCCCAAAATTATCCGGCTTTAAAAGAAATCCTCGGCGAGCGGCTCTATTGGTTCCTGGCGGAAAATGCGGAAACGGCGCTCAGGGCCATCGAAACGCTTGAGGAAAAAAAACAAGGCAGAGCCACTTTCGTTTTAATGGACCGTTTGACGCAATCTTTGCGTCCGGCATCCATCACCTGGGAAACTACGTCTAAGACCGCCGGACGGACCGTGGACTTGGACTACCTTCTGGGATCAACGGATGTTCGGACAAAAAAAGCGATCCTTTCCCTGGTTGGGCCGGTCTTTGTCCAGGGGACCTCGATTTTTGGCGAATCCGTGCTACGGGGAGGACAGGGGCCTCAAACGCAATCTGAAGAAAACACCGCGCTCACCCATCTTCAAGAACGTCAAAGAATCCAAGGGCTTTTGCGCGACAACGAAGAACGCGCCGGACGGACGCAGGCTGAATTGAGCGCTTTGCGCGAGCAAGGCCGGCAAGCCGAAGAACGGCAAAACAATCTGTCCTTAAATCTACAAGGACTTCGTGCCGAAACTTCCCGTTTTAATCAAGAGCTTGAAAACAACGGACAAAATCTCAAGTATGCCGCCGAAACCTTAATGTCGCTCGAAAAAGACGCTCAGCAAAATCTCTGCTCCGTCGCCTCTAAAAAAGAACGCCTGGGGGACCTTGAAAAGTCGGTAAACGCCAATATTGATTCGCTGGCCGGGCTCCAGGCGCGCTTGGAGCAATCCTCCCACGGGCTCGCAGAGGCCGCAATCGAAATGTCCAAGGTTAAAGAATTCGAACTTTCCCGACAGTTGATTATTGAACGCGCAACGCAAGAAATTTCCCTGTTGGAACAAAAATGCGTCCAGCTCGAAACAACGCTCTCGGCCAACACACAAAAACTGGCGTATCTGCAGACCGAGCAAAAAAACCTACAGTCAGATCTTAAAAAATCCGGCGAGTCATCCGCGGCCTTGACCTTGGAGATTGCGGCCATCGAGGCGGCTCATGCCGAGCGGGTAAAAAATCTTGAGGATCTCCAAAGCGCGGGCGCGGGCATAACGCAAAAAATACAAGCCCTCGAAGCCCGCGTGGCCGGGGCCCAGGAGGCGATCGGCGCCCTTGAGGAAGAATTGCGCGGCGCTGAAATAGAATTGCGCTCCCTGGACTTTGAAACCTCTCGCGCGAGAGAGGATGCCTGTCGAATTTTTAATGCCGCGCCCGAACAAATTGACGCGAAACTCAAAGAAGCTTCGGAGCGCTCGCCGATCACGCGCGTGCGCGAAGGGGAATCTCTCGAAGAAACCTTAAACCGCTTAAATCTTCAAATCCAGCGCTTGGGGCAAATCAATTTCCTGGCCCAGCCCGAATACGACCGCCTTGGAGAGCGCATGACATTCCTTCAAACGCAACGGGACGACATTCTTAAAGCTAAAACGGACATACAAACGGCTATCGCCAGGATTAACACGCAAATCGAGGGAAGCTTTGAAACCACGTTCAACGCGGTGCGGGTTAAATTTAAGGAAATTTTCGCGACTCTCTTTGAAGGCGGGGAGGCCGACCTTGCGTTAACCGAATCCGACAGTTTTCAACAACGAGGCGTGGAAATTTTTGTCCAGCCTCCCGGCAAAAAACTTCAAAGCCTCGCCCAGTTGTCCCAAGGGGAAAAAGCCTTGACAGCCGTAAGCTTGCTGTTCGCGTTTTTCTCAACTCATCCGGCGCCTGTGTGCATCTTGGACGAAATTGACGCGCCGCTGGACGAAGCTAATGTTCTAAGATTTCGCAAAATGCTCGAAAAATTCGCCAAGCATTGCCAATTTGTCATCATCACCCACAACAAAAAAACTATGGAAGCGGCCAAGGAACTCTACGGCGTCACCATGGAAGAGCTCGGCGTCTCCAAAATCATCTCCGTTAAACTCGAAGAAGTCGCGGCCGCGGTAGGCTAGATAGATATCGGTAGGCTCGATAGATATAGATAAGGTATACGACTCATGCAAATTCATTGCATTCCGCTCATCCTGAGCTTGTCGAAGGATGAATACAGGGTTTTTTGCGTCTTGGCTCATGGTTCGACAGGCTCACCATGAGCGGCTTTTTATCATTTTGCATGAGTCGTGTAAGGTAGATAAAACGGACAACGTGGATAAGGTCGGAAAAAAAATCCACTCCCTTCTAATCGCTTTAACCGTTTTATCTACCTTTGCCTTTGCGCTTGACACCGATCCTTTCCCTGGAAAACAGGCTCCGGATTTCACTCTGCCTTCCATAGACGGAAAATCCGTCAATCTCAAGGAACTGTACGACAAGGGCCCGGTATGGCTGACGTTATTTACCACTTGGTGCCCCGGATGCGACGACGAAGCGCCCCTCTTGGTCGAAGCCTGCAAAAAGAATCCCGAAATTCAATTCTTGGCCGTCAGCTTGGAAGAAGACGTTTCCGACGTGCGAAAATTTCAAAAAAAATTCCAAGTCCCTTACCCGATCGCGCTCGATAATTCCGGCGCCATAACCCAGGCCTACCAAATCCGGCCCATTCCGGTTAATATCGGCATTGAACAAGGGGGAAAAATCCTGTTCCGGCGCCAGTTAATTGAAGCCATTGATTTACCGATTCTTCTTGGCGCCCTCTCGCCCCAGGCAAGGCCCGTCCAGACGCCGCCGGATCAGGGCCAACGCGGCGTTCTCAAAAAACTTTTCTCAAGCGTGCCCCTGTTGGCTAGTTTTCTGGCTGGAATCCTGACGTTTTTGTCCCCATGCGTGCTTCCGCTCATCCCGGCGTATATCGCCTTTATCACGGGCTTCGGGCTCGACAAGCTCATGGCGGGAGGGAATCCGGCCGATATCCGCAAATCCCTGCTACTCTCAACCGCGGTTTTTGTCTTAGGATTCGGCTCCGTGTTCACAGCCCTTGGAGCCACGGCCAGCGTGCTCGGCCAGGCCTTGACCGGGGTCCAGACATGGATTCGCGCCATCGGCGGCGGCATGATGATCGCCTTCGGTCTTCATCTCGCCGGAATTTTAAGCATCATGCCTCTTTACCGCGAAATGCGGTTTCAATTCAAAAACGAAAAGGCGGGATTATTGGGCGCCTATCTCATGGGCATCGTCTTTGCCGCGGGGTGGACACCCTGCGTGGGCCCGATTCTCTCGGCTATCCTCGTCTATTCGGCCTCGGAGGCGACTCTCGCAAAAGGCGTTGCCCTCCTCATTTGCTACTCCGCCGGCATCGGCGTTCCCTTCCTTTTGGCAAGCGCCTTCCTTCCCCAATTCCAAAAATTCTTAAACAGAATCAAACCGCATTTTCCAGCTATCGAAATCGCCTCGGGGGCCTTGCTAATAGTCCTAGGAATTTTGTTAATTACCAATAAGTTCGCATTCATCGCCGGGGTCATGCCCGGAATATAGGGAATGCCACCAAGGCCAAGCAGGCTAAAGGGAGGAAAAATGGGACCAAAAAAACCCTGCGGTTGCTGAGTAGTCGGCAATTAAGCGGTTAAGTGAGAATAAATCGTATATATCACTTAACTGCCTAACTGCTTATTGTTTTTCGGGATATAATGCGGTAATGACCCCCGAAGAAAATTTAATGAAACGCGCCTTAAAGCTGGCGCGGCGCGGATTTCCAACGGCAACCCCGAATCCCTTGGTCGGTTGCGTGCTGGTAAAAAATGGGAGAATTATCGCCGAAGGTTACCATCGAAATTTCGGCGGCCCGCATGCGGAAACAGAGGCTCTGCGCCAAGCGGGATCACGCGCCCGGGGCGCCATCGCCTATCTCAATCTCGAACCCTGTTCCCATTTTGGTCTGACTCCGCCCTGCGTCAACGCCTTAAAGGAGGCCGGCGTCAAAGAAGTCGTGGCCGCCTTGGAGGACCCCAATCCATTGGTGCGCGGGCGCGGGTTTCGCGCGCTCAAAGCCTCTGGGATTAAAATCCGCGCCGGCGTCCTGAGCAAGGAAGCCACGGCCCTGAACCTTCCATTCCTCACTCAAATGCGCTTGGGACGGCCTTATATCATCCTTAAAGCCGCGATTACTCTTGACGGCAAAATCGCCGACAGCCTGGGGCGTTCCAAATGGGTCACCGGCCCGCAAGCGCGCCGGCATCTTTGGAAGCTTCGCTCTCTCTGCGACGCAATCGCGGTCGGATCACGCACTGTTATCAAAGATAATCCCGAGATCACCTCCCACGGCCTCGGCCGCAATCCCTTGCGAGTTATACTGGACCCGCGCCTAAAAATCAGTCCCCAAGCCAAAGTCTTTCGCACGAACGAGGCGGGAACGCTTCTAGCCACGGCGGGTTTTAATCTAAAATCTTATCGCATCATGAGCCAACGTAACGTTGAATGGGCCGGCCTCGCTGTTAATGGTCAAGGCTTGAACCTCAACGAACTTTGCAAAATTCTCGCCATCAAAGGAATCCAAACGCTTTTAGTGGAAGGGGGGGGAATAACCCACGGCTATTTCACCGACGCAAATTTACTCGACGAAGCGGCCTGGTTCATCGCCCCGAAAATTTTGGGAGGCAGGGACGCCACGCCCTCGATTGCCGGCCAAGGCCGGCCCATGGCACGGGCAATCCCCCTGCACAATCTTCAAGCCAGCCGCCACGGCGATGACTTTCTTTTGCGGGCCACGCGCAACCCCGAAGGAATCCTTTGGCCGCTTCTGGAATGACGCTATGAAACAAAATAAGAAAAAATACTTTCGCCTATGATTGAATACGCTTTTCTGACTTTTGGCTCGCTCTTCGCCATCATTAATCCGGTAGGCGCTATTCCGGCTTTCCTGGCCATGACGGCTAATGAAACCATCGAGTCCCGCAAGTATATCGCCAAAGTGGCTTGCGCGACCTGTCTGGGGGTCTTGGCCGCCTTTGCCCTCCTTGGCCCGCTCATTTTCAAAATTTTCGGCATCACCCTTCCCGCCTTCCAAATGGCCGGAGGGGTCGTTCTATTTCTTGTTTCCATTGATATGCTCCGCGCGCGGCGCACCAGGCTTCAAGAAACCCAGGAGGATCGGGCCCAAGCGTATCAACAAGAGGACATCGCCATCACGCCCCTGGCCATCCCCATGCTTTCCGGCCCTGGCGCGATTTCAACGATTATTGTTTTGAGCGGCCAAGCCCAAACCCTGCCCCGGCACATCGCGCTCTACGCCGCCCTTGCGCTCGCCGCGGCCGCGACCTACGGCGTGCTCCGCTTCGGCGCCTCGAGCGCCCAACGCTTAAACCGCATCCTTATGAATATCATCACGCGGCTCATGGGACTCCTGCTCACAGCCATCGCCGTTCAATTCATGGCCTCGGCCCTGCCCAAACTTCTGGTCCGCTAATGTTTCAAGGAATTGTCGTGACCGCCGGACGGGTCCTCAACCTCAAGGACCGGGTTCTTGAAATCGCCCCCGGGCGCGCGCTCAAAACGCGCCCGGGCTCAAGTGTAGCGGTCAACGGCGTTTGCCTTACGGTCGTACGCCGGCGCGCCGGACGTCTCATTTTTGATCTGGGCCAGGAAACGCTGGAAAAAACCGATCTCGGCCGCCTTAAAAAAGGCGGCCTCGTAAATCTTGAAACCCCGCTCAGGCTCGCCGACGGCATTGACGGGCACATCGTCCTGGGACACGTAGACGCCGTGGGCCGAATTGCAAGGCGCAAGCGGATGGGCAACTCCTTAATTTTAACGATTGCCATTGACGCCGGCCTGGCCGGATTGATCGTGCCCAAAGGCTCCCTCGCCGTAGAAGGGGTCAGCCTGACGATCAACGAAGTCCGCTCGGCCGGCCAAAAAATTAAATTCAGCGTCTGCCTAATCCCTGAAACCCTACGCCGCACCAACCTGGGCGCTAAACGCCCCGGCGACCCGGTCAACATCGAAACCGACTACATCGCCAAACTATTTTTGAATAAACGTAACTTCAGAACCTAGGTCTATCATAAAAATTTTGTCCTTATCGCCGCATGGTATAATAATGTCTCCTGGAGGTCTGATGCCAAAAACTAAATCCCCGCAAAATCTTAAAAAATTCGCCACCATTGACGAGGCCCTTGAGGATATCCGCCAAGGCCGCATGGTCATTGTGGTGGACGACCCGGACCGCGAAAACGAGGGCGACCTCGTCATGGCGGCGGACCGCGTCACGCCGGAGGCCATCAATTTTATGATTACGCACGCCAAGGGGCTCTTGTGCGTGCCGATCACGGGCGAACAACTCGATTACTTAAAAATCGGCCCCATGGTCAACGCCGGCGGCACAAGCAAAGACACGGCTTTTACCGTCAGCATAGACAAAATCAACGGCGTTGAAACCGGCATTTCAGCTTTCGATCGCTGCGAAACCATCAAGGCTATGATCCAACCGGAGAGCAAGCCCGAAGACTTCCGGCGTCCAGGACATATTTTTCCGTTGCGTTGCCGCGAAGGCGGCTCTCTCGTGCGGGCCGGACACACTGAAGCCGGCGTTGACTTAGCGCGGATGGCAGGGCTTTATCCGGCCAGCGTCATCTGCGAAATCATCAACAACGACGGCACCATGGCGCGCATGCCCGACCTTATAAAATTCGCGCTCAAGCATAAACTTAAAATTATCACCATCGCCGCCGTCATCGCCTACCGCCGCCAGCGGGAAAAACTGATTGAAAAAGTGGCCCAGGCCAAATTCCCGACCAAAATGGGCAAATTTACCCTGCACCTATATCGCGACACGCTCTCCGGCGCCGAGCACTTGGCCCTTAGCATGGGACAGGTGGCTGATCGGCCCGATGTGATGACCCGTGTGCACTCCTCCTGCATTACCGGAGACACGCTCCTGTCCCTGCGTTGCGACTGCGGGGAGCAGTTCCATCGGGCGCTGGAAATGATCGCCCGGGAAGGTTGCGGCGTTTTTCTTTATTTAAACCAGGAAGGGCGCGGCCTTGGTCTGGCCAATAAAATCAAGGCCTATGCCTTGCAGGACAAGGGAATGGACACCGTCGAGGCGGACAAGGCCCTGGGCCTGAAGAATGACATCCGAGAATACGGCATCGGCGCCCAAATTCTCAAGGACCTGGGCCTGACGTCTATCCGAATCCTGACCAATAACCCAAAAAAAATCGTCGGGATCGAAGGCCACGGTCTTAAAGTCTCAGCCCGAATCCCGCTTCAAATCCAGCCCAAGAAAAATGGCGATTTCCTTCACAAATACCTGCTGACTAAGAAAGAAAAACTAGGTCATCTCATCGAACTCGACCCCGTCATCGCCGGCGGGGCCGCTTCAAATTAAATGCTCAGGATTGCCGTCGTCGTCGCCGACTTTAACGAAGAAGTCACCAACCGTCTCCTGGCCAGCGCGCTTAAAACGCTGACGGAAAATTCCGAAACGTCATTAGACCGCATCGTTCATGTGCCGGGGTGTTTTGAAATTCCCATGGCCGCCAAAATATTAAGCTTATCCCACCCTGCGCCGCACGCCATCGTTTGTTTAGGCGCGGTCATTCAAGGCGTGACGGATCAAAATACGCATCTCATGCGCTCGGTAATGACAGGCCTTCAATCGTTGCAATTGCAAACAGGCGTCCCCGTGTCTTGCGGCATTATTTCCGCCCCCAATCTCGAAAAGGCCCTCGACCGCACCCAAAAAGATTTAGACCGAGGCCGCGAAGCGGCCCAGGCCGCTATCGCCATGGCCAATCTCAAACAAGAAATGACTGCGCCCGCCTCCCCCGTAAGCCGATTCGACGAAACCATCCTTCTGTCAAGACTGCCTTCCAACTCTTAAGCGATCAACCGCCCGAGCCCTGATTTTGGTTGCCGTTTTCTGTATCCTATAGGCATGGGACGGCGCAGGGGGGGTAGGGAAATCTGCCTGCAATCGCTTTATTTGTGGGACAATTGCGTCTGCCAAGCGGATGACGCGTGGCGCGCGGCCAGCGCCGTGACGGCGAACGACGGCGAGGACTCCCGCAAAAACACGACAAAAAAACCGGACACGGAGACTTTCAAATTCGCTAAAGAACTTTTTGACGGCGTTCTCGCCAATCAAAAACCGATTGACTTGCTTCTTGAACGCTACAGCCATAACTGGAAGCTAGGACGCATGTCCTGCGTGGACCGCAACATCATTCGCATGGCCGCCTACGAAATTATCTTCATGATCGAGACTCCGGTCAATGTCATCATCAACGAAGCCGTTGAAGTGGCCAAAGCCTACTCGACGCAGGAGTCTGGAAAATTCGTCAACGGGATTTTGGATAAGTTTAAAAATGAGCGGCGCAAAGACAACGATACAGAGCCAAGCCAAAACCCGGGCTAAAGAAATCCGCCGATTGCTCCACCATTGCAACTGGCGCTATTACGTCCTTTCCGACCCGGAAATTTCCGATACCGAATATGACCGGCTGATGCGTGAACTAGTCCAACTCGAACGGCAATTTCCGGAACTTTTGAGCCCGGATTCTCCGACGCAAAGAGTGGGGGGCGCGGCCGTGGGCGATTTTACCCCGGCGCCTCACGCCACGCCCATGCTCTCCTTGGACAACCTCTACAGCGACGAGGAACTTAAGGACTGGCTCACGCGCAACAATAAGCTCCTTGGGAAGCGCCCCGTGAGCTTCGTCGTCGAATCTAAAATTGACGGAGTCAGCGCCTCCCTGCTTTATAAAGACGGCGTCCTAGCGCGTGGCGCCACCCGAGGGGACGGCGAAGTGGGGGAGGACGTTACGGCTAATCTCAAAACCGTCCGCAATATCCCCTTGCGCCTGCGTGGCGATCAAATTCCGAGCCTGCTGGAAGTCCGAGGAGAGATCGTGCTGCCCAAGGCGGAGTTCAAAACGATGAACGCCGCCAAAAAAAAGGCCGGCCAAACCGTATTCGCTAATCCCAGAAATGCGGCGAGCGGCTCCCTGCGGCAGAAAGACCCCAGGATTACGGCCTCGCGCCCTCTGCGCTTTTATCTTCATTCCTTCGGCCAAGCGCGCGGCGCGGACTTTAAAACTCATTGGGATTTTTTAAAAGCCATGGAAAGCCTCGGCTTTCCAGTGGTCGGCTACTACGCCAAAATTGAGAACGAGGAAAATCTTCGCTCGCTGATTGGGAAGGCTCCGGAAATCCTGCGCGGCCTTCCTTTCGAAACCGACGGACTCGTCATTAAAATCAACGAACGCGACCGGCAAAACTTTCTTTCGACCACCGCAAAAAGCCCGCGCTGGGCCGTGGCGTATAAATTTGAATCCCATCAGGCGACGACGGTCTTAAAAGACGTAATTTATTCGGTGGGCCGCACAGGGGCCGTCACCCCTGTGGCAAACTTGGAACCCGTGCGTTGCGGCGGGGTGACCATCAAACACGCCTCGCTCCATAACTTCGACGAAATCGAACGCCTCGGCGTCAAGGTCGGCGACCGCGTGCTCATCGAGCGGGCGGGCGAGGTTATTCCTAAGATCATCAAGACCGTCGTCAAATCTGCGTCGGGCCGGACGATCTCCGTTCCCAAAAAATGCCCCTCGTGCGGCGCGGCCGTGCTTAAGGCCAACGAGGAAGAAGTCGCCTATCGTTGCTCGAACGCGGTCAACTGCCCGGCCCAAATGAAGGGAATTTTGGGTCATTGGGCCGGCCGCGGCGCCATGGAAATTGATGGGCTCGGCGAAGCCGCCATCGAACAACTCCTGGAGCATCGCCTCGTCAATGACGCGGCCGATCTTTACGAACTCAGAAAAGAAGATTTGCTCCGGCTCGAGCTCTTCGCGGACAAAAAGGCCGACAATCTCTTAGGGCAAATCGAGCAGAGCAAGACCAAGCCCTTATCGCGGCTCCTTTACGGACTCGGCATCCGCCATGTGGGCGAAAAAATGGCGCGCGATCTGGGGGCGCATTTTTTAAACCTCGACGCCTTAAGCAAATCTTCCCAAGAGGATCTCGAAAAAATTCCCGAGGTCGGCCCCATCGTGGCCGAGGCCATCTCCAACTATTTCCGCTCGCCCCAAGCCCAAAAACTAATCGAACGTTTAAAATTCTCAAACTTAAATTTCAAGGAGCCTCCCAAAAAAACATCGAACAGTCCCTTCTCCGACAAGGTCGTCCTGTTTACCGGGGAACTCGCTTCCCACTCCCGTGCCGAGGCCGAAGCCTTGGTGCGCGACCTTGGCGCGCAAACCGCCTCCCAGGTGACAAAAAAAGTTAATCTTCTCGTGATGGGAAGCAACCCCGGCAGCAAAGTCGACAAAGCCAAGAAAATGAACATCCCCACAATCGGTGAGGAAGAATTTTTGCGCCTTCTCCGAAAAGCGCCAGGGCGGCCATGAACCCTAAAAACGCCTGGAGCCGAACGCTTGACATCCTGGCCCATCGCGCCCAAAGCGAGGCGCGTCTTAAGAAAAAGTTAGTCTTGCTCGGCGTCGCCCACGAAGAAGCCGAGGAAGCCGCAATCAAGGCCCGGAGGCTAAAACTGCTAGACGACGCCTCCTACGCCAGGATGCTGGCCGAACGGGAACTGCGCCTGGGGCGAGGGCCCCTACGAATCCGGGCCGCGCTTCTCGCCCACGGCATCAGCGATCCCCAAATTCGGGAAGCGCTTTCGGCGCTTGATCTCGACCAATCCGAGCAGGTTTTAAATTTGGCTCAAGCTGCTTTGAAAAAAAAATCGGCAAAAAATCCCGGCATGGCGGGCATGAAGGCTTTCGGGTATCTCTTGCGCCAAGGATATGGGCCGGCCATCGCCCGGAAAGCCGCGCAAACAACGATCGAATTGGAGGGAGAAAATGAATAAAATCGCTTTGTTTAGCGTCAGCAACAAATCTGAAATCGTCCCCTTTGCCCGGTCGCTTTCGCATTTAGGATTTGAATTTTTGGCTACAGGCAAAACGGCCCAAGAATTAACCGCCGCGAAAATATCCGTCAGCCGCGTCGAAGAGGTAACCGGATTTCCCGAAATTCTGGGCGGACGCGTCAAGACGTTGCACCCAAAAATTCTGGGCGCGATTCTGGCCAATCCCGGCGATCCCGTCCACCGCCGGGATATGGAACGCCACGGCATCGAGCCCATAGGGCTGGTTTGCGTCAATCTCTACCCCTTTGAAGAAATGATGGAGGCGCGGGAGGAAGAAGATCTTCTTCGAGAATTCATCGACATCGGCGGAGTAAGCTTAATCCGCGCCGCGGCCAAAAACTATCCCAACGTCGCGGTCGTAACCGATCCCAAAGATTATGTCTGGATAATCGAAAAACTCAAGGCCTTCGGCGAACTCTCGCCGGAGGAGCGCCGCATTTTAGCGTACAAGGCGTTTGAACACACCGCTCGTTACGACGCGGCCAGCGCTAGCTATTTTCGAGCCCACGGCCCCATTACCTTTGCCGACGAAATTACGCTTAGGCTCAAAAAATTAGAAGATTTGCGCTACGGAGAAAATCCACATCAAAAAGCGGCCGTCTACACCTTGCCTAAAAGCCGCTTCGGCATCGCCAACGCGCATTCCCTGCAGGGAAAACAACTCTCATTCAACAATTACCTCGACCTCGAATCCGCCTGGAGGCTGGCGCGTGAATTCGACGAGGCGGCCTGCGTCATTATCAAGCACAGCAACCCCTGCGGAGCGGCCATGAGCGAAAACCTGGCCACCGCATTCCGCCGGGCTTATGACGTTGACTCTTTATCCGCCTACGGCGGGATCGTGGGCTTTAACCGCGAGGTGGACCCTGAAACGGCCGAGCTATTGAGTCAATACTTTTTAGAGTGCATCATCGCGCCAAATTACCACAGCCAAAGCCTCGAGATCCTGCGCGTCAAAAAGAACCTAAGACTGCTGGCTATGCCACTGCGCGAAATCGTGTCTGTCGGCGACTTTGATTTTCGCGCGATCTCCGGAGGATTCCTCGTCCAGGAGCCCAATATCCAAAGCCTGCCGCAAGAATTCCGCGTCGTCACCAAACGAGAGCCAACCGACGTCGAATGGCGAGGTCTTAAATTCTCCTGGAAAGTGGTCAAGCATGTCAAGTCCAACGCCATGGTCTTGTCCTATGAAAATCAGACCCTGGGAATCGGCGGGGGACAGACATCGCGCATTGACGCTTTAAAAATTGCGATTCAAAAAATCAAAGAGAGAAAACTCATCGCCACCAACGCGGCCCCAGTCGTGCTGGCTTCGGATGGATTTTTTCCGTTCAACGACTCGGTCCTGGAGGCCGGACAGTTCGGAGTCTCAGCCATCATCCAGCCCGGTGGCTCGGTTCGGGACGAAGAATCCATTCAGGCCGCGAACGAGCGCTCCATCGCGATGGTCTTCACCGGCCTAAGGCACTTCCTGCATTAAGGGTCCATGCTGTCTTCGGGGCACCAAAGAAATGGCTCGGCTTGTTCAATTAAAAAACTGCCGGCTCGGCCGCTTTCCACCTGAAGCACTTGTAGGCGCACGCGCTCAAAGCCGGAACCCACGTTTTCTTCAGTAACGCCGACCTGGCCGTTAAGCGCTATGACCTGGCCCGGGAGGATTTCGTCAATTTTCCATTCCCGCGCAAAATCAGAGCCTGGCCGGGCTGACCAGCCTTTAAAAAAATACCAGCGCTCTTGAAGCGCCTTGATTCTTAAATTTTTGTATGGATGGGGGCCAAAATTTTTCAAGACAATCTGGTAGCGAGCGGGCCCTGATGCGTAAAAAAATGGATAGCGGCCCCAATGGCGCGGCGGCAAAACCTGCCGCGAACCTTTTATGGAAAGGCCGGGATGGCGGCGTTCGTGCCAATAATGAAATCCAGCGGCGTCAATAACCCCGTAACCCCAAGAATCAAGAAAACGAATCTCGCTGGCGAGCAAAATCTCCTGACTGTGCCCTAATCCTAATGTCCGCAACCACCGCGCCGCTAATCCCACACGCGGCGCGCCGGCAACGGGTCGGCCGGGCCAATCATAAAGCCGCCACGGCGGGCTCATGATTTCCGAAGCGAACACCGCGCTCGCCAACGACAATAATAACGCCAAAAAGCTTCCCCTACTCATGGCGATTTGAGGGTACCCCCAAAACAGAGTTAGCGCAAGAGGAAATTTTTACAAACAGCGTTAAGCCGAATATCCGTTTGCGAGGGAAAAATATGTTTTTTCCCTCGGATTTTTTTGTAAATTAGATTGTCCGTCGACGACAGAATGTTAAAAACAGGAGGCATAATGCCGACAAAGACAAAAAAAGCGAACTCGAAGTTCATGGCGCCCGTGCAACCGGACGCGGCGCTCGCTGAAGTGGTTGGGAGCAAGCCCATCCCCAGGACCGAAATAGTCAAAAAGCTGTGGGGCTACATCAAAAAATACAAGCTCCAGGACACCAAGAACAAGAGAAACATCAATGCCGACGAAAAATTGAAAGTGGTTTTCGGAGGCAAAAAGACCGTTTCCATGTTCGAGATGACCAAGCTCGTTTCCAAGCATCTCAACTAAGAACGGATCGGAGAATTCTCAAATGATAACCGCCACCCGCGTGGCGGTTATTCGTTTTTAATTGGAATTTTTCGAAAGTATCGCAGGGGTTTACTTAGCAATACTTTAGCGGATTGAAGTAGTCAGGATAGCCGCTCATGGTGAGCCTGTCGAACCATGGGCCAAGACTGCGGTAACGCCCATCCTTCGACAGGCTCAGGATGAGCGGGAAACTTCAGACCGCTAAAGTCTTACTTTACTTAAAATTCTTATCCAGCGTTTTTTGAGCCAATTGGCGCAGGCGCTCACTGGAAGATTTTTTGGCGATCTCCTCCAGGGCGGTTCGAGCCACGGGGGCCTTGACCTCGTCGAGCACGCCCAAAGCGATTGATTTCATTTCATCGTTAAAGGTATTTTTTTGAAGAACGAAATCCCGAATGAAATGGGCGCCGGCGGCCGACGCCTTGAGCGCTTCATTGTCCGCCATTCTGTGTAAAATACCGCCTACAATTTCATTATTCGCGTCGGAACTTTTGACGATCGCTAAGAGATCCAGAACCGCGGACGCATGCTCAACGGAAGCGAAGGCCAATAACACGGCCTTGCGGAATGGATATCCTCGCTTCGCCTGAACATCGAGAGCCTGGCGTAACGCCGCAAGCGACGCCTCGTCAGAAAACCGAGCCATGCCGGAGGCCGCGGCCGCCGTCAAATCAAGATTCGCCTTGTCGTCGCCGAGAATCTGAGCCACATAATCACGCTCGAGCCCGGCCCCCATTTTCCCTAAAAGGGCCAAGGATCTGGCTTGGACCATAGTTCGCCCGATTGGATCTTGGCCACCCAAACCCACGGGATTTTTCGCCCCAGCCAAAAGCGCAGGGGCCAGATCGCCCGGCAAACGCGCCCATTTGCTGTCTAAAAATTTATCCAAAAGAGCGGCGCGCACATAAGGCGAAGGGTCGGACGTTAGGGCTTTCTCCAGAGTCGTTTTAGCCACAGGGGACAACGGCCCAGGGGCCTTGGCATCGCGATCAACCCAAGGCTTGGCCAATTCAAAAAGCGCGGCAATGCGAGCTAAGGGATCAGGGTCGCCCAACGCCTGCCTGGCCCATGATTGATCCGGAGCAGGACGAAAAATTTTAACAAGCGCCGCGCCCCCTGCGTTCCAGGTGGTCCATTCAGGCTCGGCCGGCAAAGGCGCTTCGAGGAAAACCTGGGACTTGTTCACTAAAAGGACACGCCTCTCATGAAACGCCGGAGCCGCGTTGCGGTGAAAATCCATCGGAATTTTAAAATCAAACACGGTCGTCTCGCCCGGATGATTAGGCCTCTGTTTCACAGTCATTAGCATTTTTTTAGCGGAATTGTCCCAACGCTCAGAAATTTCAATGATGGGATAGCCCCGCGCCAAAAGCCAGCCTGCTACGAAACCTTGAAGATTCTGCCCGGAAGCTTTCTCCATCGCCTCTATAAAATCATGAAACGTCGCGTTGCCGAAAGCGTGGCGCTTTAAATAATTCTCGAGGCCATGGCGCAGCGCCTCGCGGCCTATATAAAAATCGAGCATTCGAAGAACCTGTTCTCCCTTGGTGTATGTGGTGCTGTCAAAAGCGTCGTCAGGGGTGGGCAGGTCCTTGCTCACGATAGGATGCGAACGGGGGCCGTCCTCCTCCCGAAAATAACTTTCCCAGGCATTGGTCACAGTTTCAATCACAGCCCATTCATTGCCAAAAAAATCCTCGCAAGCCACGGTTTCCATGTACGACGCAAAGGCCTCATTGAGCCAAAGATCGTCCCACCACTTCATCGTCACATAATTGCCGAACCATTGATGGGCGAGCTCGTGAGCGACAACGGAGGCAATGCGCAACTTTTGAATTTGAGAGCCTGGGTCCTCGAGCACCATGGCTGATTCGCGCATGGAAGTCAGCGTGGTATTTTCCATGCCGCCCCAAAGAAAACCCGGCACACCCACCATGCCGTAGCGCGCCCAGGGGTAGTCAATACCGTAAAAATTCTGATAAAAACCCATGGCGCGCTTTAAGACCTCCATGGAAAAACGCGCGCGCTCTTTTTTAGCCGCCGAAGTATAGACCGCGAGGGGAACGCCGTGGGAGGAATCTTCCAACGCGGTAAAATCGCCCACGGCAATATTGAGCAAATACGTGCTATGGGGTTTGTCTTGGCGCCAATGAACACGACGCACCCGGCGGCCCGCGATATCAACGATCTCGTCAGAAACCTTGCTGCCGTTGGAAAGCGCTTCGTACCCGGGGTCCGTCTCCAGCGTCGTCTCACTCGTGGCCTTGTCATAAGGCTCATCGTTGGAGGGAAAAAAACGGCGGGCTGAAACGGATTCAAAATGCGTAAAAAATAAAATCGACCGTCCGGATTCATCCGGGTCCGCGGTTTTAAAAAGCCCCTCATGGCCCGATTGGGCTTGGCCCGAGTATTCAATGGCAATCTCGATCTCCCTGCCGGCCGGCTCGGGCTTAGAAAAAATAATTTTCAATAAACCTTTTTCCCGGTCCAGGCGAAATTCCAACGATTGATCCTGCGGCTGTTTTATAACTTTTTTTATTTCCAGGCCCACGCTATCTAATTCGATTTCACTTAAAGACTCCGCCGGCGTGAGTCGAATGAACACCGTGTTATCAAAACGACCGCTGTCTACGTCGAGCCTGACGATGATATGGTAATGAGAAACATCGTAAGGACGGTTTTTTGGAAGAAAAGCTCCTTGAATTAAAGCCATGGGCAGAAATATTAGCAAGAATAACGACGGAATTCTTCGCGCAGGCGTGTATGAATGAAAAAATTTAGGGATTGGATTGAGTCTCAGAGGGCGCCTCGCCAGCTACATTAAACGCAACGGATTGGAGCACCGTCCCCATGACGTCGCACAGTTCAACCTTCCAAGCGCCAGTCTGCTCCGGCCGGATTGTTTTACGGCTCCAGCCTCTCCACTTGGAACTTTTAATATCCAAAACGGTCCGTCCGGTCTCTTTACCCTTATAGTACCAGACATGAATCAATTTGATGGGAACAGTCCTGCTAAACACCTTGCTCCAGCAGACCAGGGTTCCCACGTCCGCGGGAAAATTATCGCCCGGACCCACGGGTTGACGCGCCAGCACGTCGCGCGCCACCAACGCGTCCACCACGCGCAAGGAAGAAACAGAGGCATGGCCGGCCGAGGACAAAGCGGCCGCAAAAGCCAACGGCAAAAATAAAAAATTCACAAAAAAGTTTAGCATTTCTATAATAGAGGGCTTGTTTAAAAAAGGGGGTATTTCAATGCTATTCGGACCGAAAGTGCCCGGGATTTCCGTTGAACAGCTCAAGGAAAAGCTCGACCGCAAGGAAAATATTTTCATCCTCGACGTGCGTGACCCGGATGAATACAAAATCTCTGGCTTGCCGGGATCTAAACTCATCCCGCTGGCCGAACTGCCGCAAAGGTTTAAGGAGCTTGACCCCTCTCTCCAAATCGTAGTTCACTGCAAGGCCGGCGGCCGTTCGGCCAAAGCGGTTCAATTCCTACGACAGCAAGGCTTCAAAAACGCCGTCAATCTCGACGGCGGCCTAAACGCCTGGGCCAAGCGCATTGACCCGGCCCAATAGCTGCGGGGATACTGGCGACTAATTCTACAGCCGCACTTTTCTTGCCTCGCCCCTTGAGGGAGGCCGTTCGCAGAGCTCTCGGCACTTGCGGCGCCCCAGGCGCTGATCCGAGGCCGCGCCGGGCGCGGGTGAGGGGTTCATTTTTGGAAGCTCTTTATCACCCTCACCCAGCCCTCTCCCCTCAAGGGAAAGGGAAAAAGTGCGGCTGTAGAACTGATCCACTAACTTTTGCCAAAAGATCTTCCGGTTAAATGTTATTCGCCAAGGTCCCCTCTCCTATATTGTCATCTGTTATAATAATCGAACTGAACTGAAGTCCAAATCAAGAACGGATTATAGGAGAAAATTAAATGAATACTCGATGGCCCATGACAAAAACGCCGGTTAGGACGTTTATGGCGGCTGGTCTGTTTATGGCGGGTTGTTTTTTAAATCCCAATCAGGGCTTAGGCCAGGACAACCGGCAGGAGCTTATGCGCCAGGGAGTAAAAATATTCGATCAATCCCCAAGGGCAAGGGTATCCGCCGTCAAGACAGCCCAAAAGACTACTTTTGATTTTGGCGACGGCATCGGGCCGGTTCCCGCTCACCGGCATTCCAACGGCGGAGGCTGGGTGGCGAATACTGCCCAGGTTGACGCAACCGCTTACATTAGTCCAAATGCCAAAGTCTATGGCAACGCTCGGGTCTCCGACAACGCTCGGGTCTCCGACAACGCTCGGGTCTCCGGCACCGCTCGGGTCTCCGGCCGCGCTCGGGTCTCCGGCGACGCTTTGGTCCTTGGCAACGATTGGGTCTCCGGCGACGCCGTAATTACTAAAAACGTAACCAGCTACATAGATCGCTGAACCCAGCCAAAGGGTCGATCAAGAGTCCGGTAATTCCACGAACTTCCGTGAAACTGTCCTCAACTACTGAACAATAATTCGCAAGCGTTCGGCAGTCAGCCATTAACCTCCGAGCAGTGCGGTCAATTAGACTTTTGCCCTCACAGACCCGCACTCGGTTCTTCCTAAAAGTTATCCATAGGCTCCTGCAAAAAAAGAAGGGTAAAAAGGTCAAGGAGGTGCGGGCAAAGTAGCCACTAATTAAATAATTCGGTTGCCAGCGTCGCTTCGCTCCGAGGGGTGGCTGCTTTGTTCCGAAAAGGGTGGATACTTTGGCCGAAATACGCACAGCCATTTCAGGCTCATCTTGCGTTGGAAACAGGGTATTTTTCAGGCTCATCTTGTATTGGATAATTCTGGACCACCTAAAACCAACCCTGACTTGCTAAAATGGGATAGATAGTTCCTATGGAAAAAATGATCAATGTAGCCTATCCTTACAGTGGGGCCGATATGAAAGCAACGGACATTTACGAACGGTTTGGAGATTTTCAGGAAGAGTGGCTCGCCTTGACTTCAGATGAAAAAGAACTACTAGCGCACTCTCCTGATCTCTCCATAGTCGTACAGACGACCAAAGAAAAGGGGATCGAGAAACCTCTTTATGTTCGTATCCCCCGCTGGGATACCAACTTTGTCCCCTCTTGCCTTCCTTAACCTTCCCACTGCCCAAGCGTCATCTGACGCCACCCCTCGCACCGGAGCCACGAACAGTTTATTTGCCAGCATTACGCCTTTCTATCTTGAACAAGGCCAATAAACAAAGCTTTGAAACTTACGCCATTATTGATTCAGGAGCGGCGGCCAACCTGTTCCCAGCCAAGATTGCCGAAACGATTGGGATTAAGCCGATAGAGAACGAACGCGGCGAGCTTTTCACCGGCATCGCTTCTCAAAAAGTGATTGGCTACCCTCACCATGTTGGACTTGAGCTGGGCGGTCACCACTTTGAAACCACCATTTATTTTTCACCTCACGTGGATGAACAGACTTTGCTTCTCGGTATGCGAGGGTTCTTCAGCCTATTCGCCGTCAAAATTGACGTCGGCCGTGAGCGCATAGAGCTGACGCCGCTAAAACGCAAATAAAATAATGCAAAATCAAAAATCGTCAAATTTTGGCGAGCAGTCTTACCAAAAACACATAAATTCATACGGAGGTTCACTGAAATGAAACGTTCAAAAACGATTCTGTTCTTATCCTTGTTGCTTTTTACGGCCAGCGCGTTTCGCTGTGCTTATGCCAACGACGAGGGGTATCGTTATAATTTTAATAGCAAAAGCTGCGAAAATCCCAGGGGCGAACGGGGTTACAATCCAGACTTCCGTGGCGAATGCGGCAGCCTGCGCGGGGCCGACCTGCGCGGGGCCACATTTGACGAAAAGACTAAATTGCCATTCGACCATGCTGAGGCCAAAAGAAGAGGAATGATATTTAAGCCATCGTTATTTGAGTCAGAAAAGAATAAACAGTCGCACAATCCCGCGTCATCAGAAAAAACTCTTGGGCGCTTTTTTGAAGGAGCCTCCCAAAAAGCCCCTCTTGCTGTCTTGCGCCTGGAGCCTGCTCAATAATTGGAGAGGCGAAAAAAAATTCCCGTAGACCTGAGGAGTTAAAAAAAGCGTTAAATAATCCCCAGCGCCTTGCCGGTTTTTTGGAATTTGGCAAGGGCGAATTCCAGGTCTTTGACGCTGTGTTCGCTGGTGACGATGGCGCGCAGGCGCTCCTTGCCTCGGGCTACGGTGGGGTAGACGATGGAGAGGACGAACACGCCCTCGTCAAATAATTTTTCTTCCAGTTGACGGGCCTTGGTCGTATCGCCTACGATGACGGGCGTAATGGGGGTTTCGGAGGCGCCGGTGTTAAATCCCATTTTTTTGAGATCTTCCTTGAAAAACCGGGTGTTTTTCCATAAGCGCTCGATGCGCTGTGAATCATTTTCCAAAACATCGAGGGCCGCCAGGGCGGTGGCGGCCACGCTCGGCGGATGGGAACTGGAAAAAAGAAACGGCCGGGCCTTGGCCATTAAAAACCGCTTCATTTCTTTTGTGCCGGCCACGTAGCCGCCGATCGAGGCAATGGCCTTGGACAGCGTGCCAATTTGAATAGGAACCCGCTCTGTCAACCCAAAATGAGCCGGCGTGCCGCGTCCATTGGGACCCATCACGCCGCTGGCATGCGCGTCGTCCACCATGACAATAGCGCCATGACCCTCGGCCAACTCGACAATTTCCGGCAGGGGAGCCACGTCGCCGTCCATTGAAAAAACTCCGTCCGTGACAATCATCACGCGCCGCGCGCCCCTGGCGTGAGCCTCCAAAAGGACCGCCAGGGCTTTCATGTCCCGATGCGGATAAATAAAACGTTTGGCTTTAGAAAGTCTGCCTCCGTCTATGATGGAGGCGTGATTTAATTCGTCGGAAATCAACACGTCGCGCTCGTCGCTCAAAACGCTTTGAACCACGCCGACATTGGTCGCAAACCCAGACTGCAAGACCAGGGCCGCCTCGGTTCCCTTAAAACACGCTAAGCGATCTTCAAGCCGGCAATGGATAGTCTGGGTGCCGATAATCGGCCGCACCGCCGCGGTTCCCACGCCGAATTCATCAATCGCCTCCTTGGCCGCGGCTATAAGCTTGGGGTGCGTAGCCAGGCCAAGGTAATTATTGGAGCTAAGATTAACGACTTTTTTGCCGTCAATGACGGCCACTGGCAATTGAGGAGTTTGGAGCACGCGCAACGGGCGCAAAACGCCCTGGGCGGCCAACGCGTTCAACTCCTCGTTAAGAAATAACAACGGCGAAGCTCTAGTTTTCATCTAACCGGCCAGGCGACAATAAGGCTATTCACGAATTTCTTTAGCCATTTGAAGTTACACCGCTCATCCTGAGCTTGTCGAAGGATGAGCCAAGGCGAAGTTCGCGTTTTGCTCATGGTTCGACAATCTCACCACGAGCGGCCTTCCTTGGCCACTTCGATTGGCTAAAGAAATTCCTATTCACTTATCCACTTCAAAAATAATTTTCCCGCAATTTTTATCGGGAGATGAAAAAATTTCAAACGCCTCATGGGCCTGGGTCAGGGGCAGGCGGTGAGTAATAATGGCGCCCAAATTAATTTTTCCCGAGTCTAACAATTGTTCCATCTCCACCCAGGTGTCGAAAATGCGGCGTCCTAAAATACCGTAAATACGCAGACCGCGAAAAACGATGTCCTCGCCAAGATCAATGCCCATCTTGCCGGCCGTGGTTCCAAAAAGCGAGAGCCGCCCGCCGTTTCTGAGCGCCTGAAAAGCCAAGGGAGCGAGCGCCGGAGAACCGGACATTTCCAGGCAAACGTCGAACCCTTCCTTCGTTTGACTAAAGGAAAGCAGTCGCTCGAGCAAATCCTTCGCGCCATCCTCGGGCCGGATCACATGATGAGCGCCGAATTTTTTGGCGAGATTAGCCCTAAAAACGCTTCTTTCGACTCCGACCACGAGCGAGGCGCCCCTGGCACGGGCCACCTGCACCGCAAAAAGACCCTGGGGTCCGCAACCTAAAACCAAAACCGTCTTATCCTCAACCGGCTCAACGCCGGTGGCATAAATCGCATTGCCAAGAGGCTCAAGAAGACTCGCTTCATCATAAGACACCGAACCGCCCAGCTTCCAAAGAACGCGGCGCGGCAGAGCCAAATACTCGGCAAAGCCGCCGTTAGTGTCAATGCCGATAAGGGCCATTCGCCGGCACAAATGTTTATCGCCGGCGGCACAGCTCGCGCATCCGCCGCAATAAATATGGGATTCCACCGCCACCTTGTCGCCCACCGAGAATCCATTGACGTCCTTACCCAACTCCACGATCTCGCCGCAAATCTCATGCCCAAAAACGAGGGGCGGCTTAATACGATTCACAGCCCAAGACTTCCAAAAATAAATTGATAAGTCGCTACCGCAAATCGAGGCGCGATGAATTTTTAACAAGACTTCATCCGGGCCGGGCTTTGGCGGATCCACCTCTGTCAATTCAGCGCCTGAAGCGCGTTTGGTTTTAACAAGCGCCAGCATGATTACCTCCAAAAAAGATTTCGCGCCGCGAAAAGAAAATTTTCCTTCCGCTCTCTGATTCTGCGATAAAAATAACTCAACCACTCGCGGCCATAAGGCAGATACAGACGGACGCGGAAGCCGCTTTTAGCTAAATCCATGGCCAATTTAGTCCTAACTCCCAAGAGCATTTGAAACTCAAAATCCTTGATATCGCGGCCGTGCTTGCGGGCGTAAGCGATGGCGTTTCTAATACGAATTTCATCATGAGTGGCGATGGCCGGACAATTGCCGCTCTTCATCAGCGCTTCGCAAAGCAGGTCATAATTTTGATCAACGTCCGCCTTGCCCTTAAAAGCGATGCCCGCGGATTCCTTGTAGGCGCCTTTGCACAAGCGCACGCGGGCTTTAGTCGCGTTAAGATCGGCGATGTCATCGGCGCTACGGTAAAGATAGGCCTGAATCACGATGCCGGCATGATCGCCGAATTCTTTGTGCAACCGGTTGAACAGCCCGATCGTGCGCTCCGTGTACGCAGATCCCTCCATGTCCAAACGCACAAAATTATCATAGCGCCGAGCCGCTTGCAAAACGCTTTTCATGCTTTGGTACGCCGTTTCGTCGCCGATGTCAAGACCAAGATGCGTAGGCTTAATCGAAAGGGTCGGGTGAGGCTCCCCGCCGTTAAGAGCGGCGATCATTTCCAAAAGCTCCCTGTATTCCCGGGCAACGGATTGGGCCGCGCCGGGATCCTCGACGTGTTCGCCCAAAAAATCCATAGTGGACAAAACGCCCCTCTGCGCGATTTCGCGGGCGCGGCCCAAAGCCTCCTCCTTGCTCAAGCCGGCGACAAATCGTCTGGCTATAAAAAACATCTGTTTGAATCCTATAAAAATTTTATAGTTCCTCTATGCGATCTGAACATCTGCTCATCGGCGGTTGCGACGCGACCGCATTGGCCAAGTGTTTCGGCACGCCCCTGTACGTCCTTGACGAATCCCTGGTCCGCCTAAATATCAAAACCTATCAAGATGCTCTGGCCCGGCATTACCCGGGCCGCTCTGACGTGGCTTACGCCGGCAAGGCATTTTTGACCACGGCCATGTGCCGCCTGCTTGCAGGTGAAAGAGCCGGCCTCGACGTTGCCTCAGCCGGAGAATTGCACACGGCGCTTAAAGCCAAATTTCCGCCCGAACGCATTCACTTGCACGGCAACTGCAAAACCGAAGAGGAAATGGTTATGGCGCTAAAATCCGGAGTCGGCCGCATAATCGTGGACAGCGCTCAAGAGTTAGAAATTTTAAACACCCTGGCCGCCCGGCTGAAAAAAACAGCGCATATTCTTCTGCGCTTGGCGCCTGGAATCGAAGTCGCAACGCACCGGTTCATTAAGCCCGGCCCCGTTGAACCCAAATTTGGCATCCCCATCAACGCGGCCCCGGCTGCGCGCGCGGCTTCTCGCGCGCTCTGCCTGGGCCGCGTGCGACTGCGCGGCTTCCACGCGCATCTCGGCAGTCAAATTTTTGATCTAAAACCCTTCGGCGCCATGATCGAAATTCTGTTCGATTTTTTAAAACACTTTCAGCGCCGCACCGGCCGCGTCTTTGACGAATTGAATTTGGGCGGTGGCTTAGCGATCCAATACGCTCAAAAACGCCGGCCGCCCAGCGTGGATCGACTAGCGCGCGTCATCGGCAAAACCGTGCTGGAGCAATGTTGCCGTAAAATCTATCCGCTCCCCCGCCTGATCGTGGAGCCAGGCCGGTCCATCGTAGGGCCGGCGGGCACGACCCTATACACCGTGCACTACGTCAAAAAACTGCCCTCCGGCAAAACCTTCGTCCTGGTGGACGGAGGCTTGAGCGATAACCCGAGACCCGCGCTCTATGGCGCTAAATACCGGGTAGCCCTAGCCAATAAAATCCACGCCAAACCCACCCAACTCTGCACCGTGGCCGGCAAACATTGCGAAACGGACGTTCTCTTTGAAAATGTGCGCCTACCCTCGCCGCAAAGGGGGGATGTTTTGGCCGCCTTCGACACCGGCGCTTACAATTACTCCATGGCCTCCAATTACAACCGCTACCCCCGCCCCGCCGTAATTTTCGCGCGCCGCGCCCAAGCCCGCCTCGCGGTCCATCGCGAATCACTCAAAGACATGGTCCGACAGGACCGCTAAAGCGTCTTCACTTTCAGTTAACAACGCGGGCTTGAAAGAAAAAAATTGTTGTGGTAGAGTCAATCAGGATAACAAGGGGGTGGGATATGGAAAGGTTCTCAAGCGTAATTTTTTCTTTGATCTTTATAGCAGGGTGCGCCGGCAGGGGCCCGATCGTTCGTCACGCGGAGCCTTTCCCGGTCAAAATCGCCGTCCTTCCTTTTAGCAATCTCTCCGTGGATATGCAGGGGCCGCTGGTGATTCGCAATGTTCTGGAAACCCGTCTGGCCGCCTCGCAGTATGAACTGGCAAACTCTCAGGACATTGACGAAAAACTCAAAAGCCTGGG
Organism: uncultured Elusimicrobia bacterium; assembly: GCA_964357255.1. Classification (GTDB taxonomy): domain Bacteria; phylum Elusimicrobiota; class Elusimicrobia; order JACQPE01; family JACQPE01; genus JBBTIS01. Next base: position 10,011 of record CAYHKQ010000010.1, on the reverse strand, counting down.
CATCACCGACGGCGGACAAATCAATGCCACAACCCCGCAAAAACTCGGCCTGCTTCTCGACACGGAGGCCCTGGTCTACGGCGAGCTCGTGGAATTTAAAAACATGAATATCGGCGTCTATTCCAACCGGGTTGTGGAGGCCAAGCTCAAACTGGTGGACGCAAAAACCGGCCAAACTATCTGGGAAGCGCAAAAAAAATACTCCAACAAAAAATTCGGCCTGGATAAGGACGCGATCAGGGACAATCTCGTCTCAGGATACGCCAACAAAATGCTTGAAAACATTCTTAAAAATCCACTGCGACAGGAAACGGAGATGGTTGTCGCCCAGCTTGTAAAAAATTTAAATAAAACGCGTAAAAATTGGTAACAAAAGTAAAAAGGAGAAAACTTATGATCACTAACATCAAAACCCTTCAAGTCATAGCGGCCGCGGGATTGTTCGCCGGTTGCGCCGCCACGCAGTCCACGAAAATGAAGCAAACCGTATCCGCCAATGTCACGGAAAAAGTTGAATCCAAATACACCGGGCCAAAGCGCCGCGTCGGCGTCGTAGATTTTGAAAACAAAACCGCCTACGGCCAAAACCGATTAGGGGGCGCCGCGGCTGACATCTTAATTACCGAACTCGCCAAAACAGGCAAGTTTATCGTGGTGGAACGCGACAAGCTCAATAAACTTATGGAGGAGCAAAAACTCGGAGCCACGGGCGTGGTGGATTCCAACACCGCGGCCCAAATGGGCAAGGTGCTGGGCTTAAACGCCATTGTCACCGGAGCCATCTCTAATTTCGGCGTCAACACCACGGGATCGGATTATTTGATCACCCAATCAAAACGTCAATCCGCCCAGACCACGGTTGATATTCGCGTGGTGGACGCGGAGACGGGGCAGGTTCTCTACGCCGACTCCGGCAAGGGAGAGGCCAAGTCCGCGACCGGTCAGTTTCTCGGCATGGGGACCCGCGGCGGCTACAACGAGGGCCTTGAAGGCGATGCGCTCAGGGCCGCGATCTCTCAACTCGTCGAAAACATCACCTCGCAAATCAACAAAAGGCCCTGGTCCTGCCGAGTGGCCGACGTGGATGGCAGCACGGTTTACATTGACGCAGGAATGGAATCCGGGATGGAAAACGACTTAAAACTTATGATCTTTAAGTTGGGCAAGGAAATCCGAAGCCCGTCCACGGGATTGGTGATCGGCCGGACTGAAGAAAAGCTCGGAGAAATGGCTATTATTGAAGTTATGGAAGGAATGTCCAAAGGCCAAATGAAAGGCGCGGCCAGAATGCCCTCGAACGGAGATTTGGCCCGTCTAGTTCAATAAAGAAAAAAAGATAGAGATAGAAAAAGAAAGAGAAGAGATTGAGGAAGGAGGAAAAAATAATGATGATTCGATTGATTAAGTTTACGCCGGCGTTGTGCCTGATGCTTGCAGCCTGCGGCGGGGTGGAATCCCGCGTCAAAAAAGGCGAAATGAAGCAAACCATGGAGCAAGAGTCAGTTGGAGGCAATTATATTGAGTCCATCGGCATTGGAGGCGCTGATCCGAGCCTGCCGAATCAAACCCAACGCCGCTCCCTATCCCGGGACGCCGCTATCGTTAAAGCGCAGTTTGAAATGCTCTCCATGATTAAAAAAGTGGAAGTCGAAGGGGGAACCACGGTTCAAGACGCAATTGCAAAAGACTCTCTCTTGGAATCACGATTAAAGGAAACGCTCAGTGGCGCCGAAATCATTAAAACCGAATGGACTAATGACGATGGTTGCGTGGTCACCATGAGAATTCCCAAAAAACGACTCGAATCTTTAATGGGGATTAAATTTAAGTAAGACTGTAATCTAATAAAGGAACCCTGACCAATGAGATTAAAAATAGGGATAATTGTCGCTGTTTTCTCATTGGCGGATACTCGTGCCTGGTCCCAAGTTAAAGAAGCGGCAAAGGCCTTAGAACAAGTAGCCGATAAAACCCAGGCTAAAAAAACTACCACCGAAAAAGCCAAAGAAAAGGCGGCCCAAAAAGCTCAAGATGCGGCTGTAGATAAAGCCAAGGATACGGCCATCGAAAAAGCCAAAGAACGAACAGCGGCTGAAGCGGCCGCGAAATCCGCCAAAGGCGGACCATCCGCGCCCGGCGCTTCGGGATCCTCGGCCAATCCAGCGCCAAGCGCTGGGCCATCAGCCGGCGCTCCAGCCGGATCAGGTCCGGCGAGCGTTGCGTCGCAAAGCCCGCAGGGTCCAGGTTCCGCGCCAACAGGAGCGTCGCCGCATGGAGCGCAAACTGTTAAACAGGCTGGTGAAAACGTGGCTAAAGAGGAAGCGGCCCAGGCTGTCGGTCAAAATGCAACTTCGGCGGCCGAGGCGACAGGCATGGCCGGCGATACACCGCCAAGCCCCCCTGCCCCCGGTTCCTCGCCAACAAGCGCGATGCCCCATGAAGCAGGATCAGTGGAGCAGGCGGGAGGGGAGATGGCTAAAGAGGGGGCGGCCCAGGCTGTCGGTCAAAATGCAACTTCGGCGGCGACTCAAGCCATTCCTAATTCTGCAGGGGCATCAGCGCCGTCAACGCCTGCGTCCGTCGGCGCGCCAAGCGCCTCTGCCGGCGGGTCGGCTATGGGTCAAGCGGCCGGAGTGGCGGCTACAGGCGTGGGTTTAGCGGCAGGAGCCGAGGCCGCCAAGGTTCAAGCGCTGGGATCAGCCGCGGGAGGAGCCGGTGCCGCGGCAGGCGTAGGATTGGGCGCGGCAGGAGCGGCAGGCGCCGCGGCAGGAGCGGCAGGGTCCTTGATTAAAGGATTGATTCCTGGTGGCGGCGACTCATCGCGCGACAATCAAAAAGAAGAAAAATCATCAATATCATCAAAAGAAAAAGATGCGAGGCATGAAGATGAAAAGAAAGAAACGCCGCCAATTGAGAATAAAACCGTTCCGGCGCAAGAGCTAAAACCGGCGATTCCTATTAATGACGATGATTTAGCCGCGCCGGCTCCGGTTGAGTCTCAATCTGACAAAACTCAGTCCGCACCGAACGAGTTGGCGCCGCCGGCCGTGGAGTCGTCCCAGGCAAGGCAAACCAGAGAAAAACGCGAGATGGAAAATCGTCACAATCAAGAAAAAAGCGATTTTGAAACCACTGTCAAAAATTTGCAATCTAATGAGCGGTTTGGGGCGCGCAAGGAAATTATGGACCGCCAACGACAGGAAAAACGCGATATGCTTGAGCGCCACAATCAGGAGCGGCGCACAAAAAAACGTTGAACGAAAAAAGGGAAACGAAGAAGAGGGGGAAAATCATGAAATCTTCAAACCATAATTCCTTTCGAATTTTGCCTTTATTGCCGCTATTGGCTTATTTGGGCGCGTGCGCGTCAGGAGGATCGCGCCTTAAAGTCGGCGCTGTCGAAGGGGGGGAGGTCATCGAATCCGAGGGCTCCTGCCCGGTGCAAAACGGTGATACGCGCGGCGCTAAAGAGTGTTCCCTGCGCGACGCGCAAAAAAAAGCTTTAGAACGAGTGATCGGCGTCTACGTCTCGGCCAAGACACGGGTCGAGAAAGCCATAACCATCGAGCAAAATATTTTGGCCAACACGGAAGGCCTCATTTCCAAATATGACATCGTCAAAGAGGGCCGCCAAGAGGAATTCTATAACACTAAAATTAGAGCCCTCGTTCTTTTCCAAAAAATTGGAGAACAACTCAAAGCGCTTAATGTGTTGCGTGAGCCATCCATCGGATTACCCCGAGTGGCGGTCATAGTTTCTGACGCGGTGGGCGCCGGCAGGGGCCCCACCGGGGGCGATGACGCCGCTACGCACACCTATTGCGCCAATGCCATGGGCGAAGCTCTAATTCAGGCCGGCTACAAAATCGTTGACCCGGAAGCCATCATGACAGCCAAGGCATACGAGACGATTGACAAGGCGGAAAACGATCCCGAGGCCATGAAAGGGCTAGGAACCAAGCTTAACGCAGAAATCATCATTTTCGGAGAAGCCAAGGTTTCACCCATTCAAATGGACAGCAATATATTGGGCGGAATGAAATCCTACAGGGCCACAGTGTCGGCCAAGGCCGCGCGGGTGCAGACCGGCGGGGTCCTACAAAATGTTTCAGCCCAAGCGTCAGGCCTTGACGCGGTGGACGACGCGGCCATCCAGAAAGCTTTGGAAACCGTAGGAAAAAAAGCCGGCGATAATCTGGCCGGCGAGCTTCATAAACGGCTAATTCAAGAGGCCAGCATTTCACTGACAATTTCAAACGTGGCTGACTTTCAAAAATTGGACAGCCTAAAATCCACTCTCACGGCCATGAGCGGCGTGCGGGATATTTTCCTGAGATCATTCGGCGAAGGCACGGCCAACCTGGACATCTACCTCGATAAAATCGGCGGACTCGGCGTAGAGCAACTAGCGAGCAATCTTGCCGGCAAAGCCGGAACGATCGTCAAAAAAACCGAAGGCAACACCCTAGAAGTGGCCCTTCCCTAGCGCGCTGACCGAGGGCGCTAATCCCTTTTTTCCCCTGGAAAACTCCGAACCGGCATACTACACTTAATCGGTGGGAGAGGAAACGCGGGATTGCGTGCATTGTGGCCGGCCGATGTCCGAGGAAACGAAGGTTTGCCCTTATTGCAAAAAAAATTCCCGTCCGTCCCGGCCCAGCCCCGACCCCTCCGATTCAAAAACATCCCCATACAATCCTGGCCAAAAAACAATTTATCGCTGGCATCTCACGCCAAGAGAAAAACCGGATAAGGCAAAACCGGAACGCCCTCGCGCCAACGCCGATCTCATCGAAGCCTTCACCCTGGGTCCTGAATCGGTGAGAAGCCGCGCCATGGACGAAATCCTTGGCAATCGCCGCCAAATCGCCCAAGAGATGATCGCCGCTTTTGAAGACGAAAGCCTGCTCGGCCGCGAGCATATCGCCAAAGTCCTCGGCAGGACAAGAGAGCGTTCCGCCCTACCCGCGCTGATCAAGGGGTTGATGAGTTCCGACCGCTCCATAAGCCTGGCCTCGGCTTGGGCGCTCGGCCGCATTGGAGATCCCGTCGCCATTGCCCCGCTTGCAGAGCAACTCAAATCCCCTGACGAACAAAAACGACAATTCATCGCCCATGTCATTGGCGCCATGGGCGATTCTTCGGCTTCGACCGAGTTAGGCCGCCTATTAAACGATCTTAAACCCCAAATCCGCCTTCAAGCCCTGCTGTCGCTGACCTGTATCCAAGGACGCGGCTCAGTCAAAATTCTTGAATTGTCTCTGCGCGACGCAGATCCCATCGTGCGCCGCGCCACGACACAAATTTTAAGACTCGTTGATCCGGGGCGCGTTTGGCGCCGCGCCATGACCTACATTTCAGCCTTGCTCGCCGCAGCTCTCGCGGGTTTTTTAATATGGAAATTACGCTGATAAAATTTTAATTTTAAGCATCAGGGCCGATAAATCACAGGGCTTCATCACGCAACCACTGGCCCCCATCTCAAAACTTTTCTCCACATCCTCGATCTTGTAACGGCGCGCCATCATCAAAACCGGGATATAGGGCGCGGCTTTATTGGCCTTGATTTCATGCAAAACCTGCCAGCCTCCGATGCGCGGCAGACCGATATCCAATAAAACAATATCAGGCTTGAAAACTTTAAGCCCAAGCAAACCCTCGCTACCGTCAAACGCGATAAAACTTTCATGGCCGGACGTTGCCAATGCCTCCTCGATCATGAACGCCTGATCCGGCTCGTCTTCAATAATCAAAACCCTGATTTTTCGCGTGGACGCCGGCCCCTTCCTGGTTTGACCCGCGTCCATTGAATAAGAATAGATGATGAAATTTATCTTATCGTCAAAATGAAGTTTTTTTAAGCCCAGCATGGGCTTTTCCATCCGCTCGACCGTGCTTTGCGCAAGCCAAACGCTATTGGCCGGCGCGTTTTTCTGAAGGTACCCAGCCGCGTCAATCGCGGGCGACGGCATGATCTGCCTGGACGCTTCGTCCTCCTCGTTGTCCTGATAAATTTTACCGGTATTAACGCCGATTCTAAGGCGAAACGGGGCTTTGAGCAAATTTGTGTTTTGATTAAACCGATCCAATCCCTCGATGACGCCTACGGAAGCTTCCACCCCGTCCTGGCTTGAAGCGAACTGGGCCATAATGCCGTCTCCCGTAATGCTAACAATGCGTCCCCTGCGCCCAAGAACGACCTTTTCAATGAATTTCTGATAGGATAAAAAACTGAAAATCGAATCCTCCTCCGGAGAATTCACTTTCATTAAGGTCGAGTTGACCACGTCAATGCTGACGAATGTCGAGGTCTTGGTAAGAAAGCCCCTCATTCGACGTTGGAGGGCGAAAACTTCGCGCGGCAACTCCTCGCGTTCCATCCTTTAATCTTAAAGCTAAAAACGCAAAATTGCAAGATCGGTATAATAAAATGTAATTGTTTCGTAACTAGGTCCGTCACCCCCGCGAAGGCGGGGGTCCAGGTCTGTCATTGCTTCGTCGCTACGCTCTTGGCAATGACCTGAGTCACATTGTTTCACAATGAACAGCGCTGAAATTCGCGATTCCTTCTTAAAATACTTCGAGCAGGCCGGGCACCGCCGGTTCGCCTCGGCCCCCCTGGTCCCCCAGGACCCGACCCTTTTGTTTACCGCAGCGGGCATGGTTCCTTTTAAAAACCGCTTCCTTGGAATCGAGGAAGGCGTCGCGCGCGCCACCAGCGCCCAACTTTGCCTGCGCACCACGGACATTGACCGCGTAGGCTCGACGCGCCGGCACCTAACCTTCTTTGAAATGCTTGGCAACTTCTCGTTTGGAGATTACTTCAAAGAGCAGGCCATCGAGCATGCCTGGACATTCTTAACCCAAAAGCTCGCGTTGCCCAAGAATCAACTCTGGTTCACCGTTTTTAAAGAAGACGATGAAGCGCTCAAACTTTGGACCAAATTGGCTCCTAAGGAACGAATTTCTAAGCTTTCCGAAGAATCCAACTTTTGGTCCATGGGACCCACCGGCCCCTGCGGGCCTTGCTCTGAAATCTATTGGGATTTCGGCGCCGATGAAGGTTGCGGGCCCGACTGCAATCCCGGCCACGACGATTGCGAACGCTTTCTGGAAATTTGGAACCTTGTCTTTATGCAGTTCGACCGTCAACATGACGGACGGCTCGTCCCCCTGGCCCGCCCCTCGATCGACACGGGCATGGGCCTAGAGCGCATCGCCGCAGTTCTGCAAGGCAAGAAATCCGTGTTTGAAAGCGATTTATTCTTAAAAGCCTCGCAAATAGCCGAGGCCGCGGGCCTGGCCGAGGGGCCGGCGCAGGCCGTAAAACCTTTACGAATCATCGCCGATCATGTTCGCGCCGCGGCATTTCTCGCGAGCCAAGGAATCACGCCGTCAAACGAAGGCCGTGGATACATCGCGCGCCGGATCATCCGCCGGGCCGTACGCTGGAGCAATCTTAAAGAGCCTTTCGTGCACTCCTTGGTCAAAGCGCTAGTCAGCCTTCCTTCCATGGAAGTTCACGCTGATCTCAAAACGCATCAAGACACAATTGCCGGAATCATTAAAACCGAAGAGGAAAAATTTTTAGAAACCTTGGACCGGGGCAGGGACTATTTAGATCAAATCCTAACCGAAACCCAAGCGCAAAAAAACACAATTTTATCAGGCGCGCAAGTATACCACCTATACGAAACCTACGGCTATCCGTTAGAATTGGTATTAGAAATCGCCAAGGAACGCGGGCTCAACGTTGATATAGATGGTTTTCGCCGGGCCGAAGAGGAAGCCAGAGGCATCGCCCGTAAAGGCTGGAAGGGTTCCGGCGCCGAATCACAATCCTATCTCATCCGGCTCCGCCAGGATTTAAGGCTTCCGGCCGTGATTTTTTGCGGTTATGAAACACTCTCTGACGAGGCCCAAATTCTCGCGCTCCTCGACGCCTCCGGCGCCGCGCGCCAAGAGCTGGACGCGGGCGAGGAAGGGCAAATCATCCTCTCTCAAACGCCCTTTTATCCGCAAGGCGGCGGACAACTCGGCGACCGCGGAACCATCTATGGCGTTGCAGGAGAAGCCAAGGTGCAAGATACCCAAGCCCCTTTGCCCGGCCTCATTATTCATCAGGTCAAGGTCACAAAGGGCCGTATTATTCAAGGCGAGCGGGCCCGCGGCCAGGTCGAGCAAAGCTTCCGCGTTCCCACCTCCCGCCATCATAGCGCCGCTCATCTAATTCATTGGGCGCTTCGCAAGCTCGTGGGAACCCATGCCGCCCAGGCCGGCAGTTACGTGGGGCCGGATAAACTGCGCCTTGATTTTACCCATCACAGTTCCTTAAAAGGAAAGGCGCTCCAAGAGATAGAAGCGCTGGTCAATGAAACTGTACAAGCCAATATCGGGCGCCAACGCAGGGAACTTACCCTTGAAGAAGCCCGACAGGCCGGCGCCACCATGCTGTTCAACGAAAAATATGGCGATAAGGTTTTCGTAGTCCGCTTCGGCGAATCATTTGAAGCCTGCGGCGGCACCCATGTCTTGTCCACGGGCGAAATCGGACGCGTCAAAATTCTCAAAGAATCCTCGGTCGCGTCCGGCGTGCGCCGCATCGAGGCGGCGGCAGGCGAGGCGCTCATAGCCTGGGAAAAAGAACGCAGCGCCGAGGCGCCTGGGGCGCAACCGGGTCCCCGAAGCTCTGCGCAGGGGGCCGCCGCGCCCCAAGCCACCGCTAAAAAGACGAATCAAGCGAATAGTAGAGCAATCGCGCAAGACGGGGAATTGATTGAATTCAAAACGCGCGCCGGGGTTTCCTGCCGTCTAAAATTCTTCAAAGCCGCAAACCCGAACGACTTGCGCTTAGCCGCGGATCAGGAACGCCGCGAATTTTCCGGCATTGTGATTGCCGCATCGCCACAAGGGGGAAAAACCGCCTTTGTTGTGGGACTCTCCCCTCAAATCGTAGACCAAGGATTAAGCGCCCAGATCATCGCCCAAGCCCTGATCAGTCAATTCGGCGGCAAGGCCGGAGGCCGCGTTGACTTCGCTCAAGGCGCCCTCAATAACCCCCTGCCCAAAAATCTCGACTGGCTTTAAAAATTTTAATTTTCGTTTAAAAACAAAAACCCCTGCCTTTTGAGCAGGGGCTTTTAAGTTTTCGTGTAACCATTCAGGAGCGGCGCTCCCCTTGCCGTCATTCCCGCGAAGGCGGGCCGTTCGCAGAGCTCGCGGCACCTTGGGGCGCCAGAGGCACTGATAGGGAATCCAGGTCTGGACCCCCGCCTTCGCGGGGGCGACGAACTGAACAGTCGCGTTTTCGTTTGAATTTTTACTTCAGCAACGTCTTTTTCAGATAAGTTTTTTCCTCTGTAAACGCGCGCGGTTTCTGGCCTGATTGCGAGACACAATCGCCCCAATTATGCTTCCGGCTACAAAGCCGATGCCGGCCCCGAGTCCCGCCACCAATAAGGCAAAAACTACGCCTGGCCCGCCTAAGGCAAGCCCCATTATCAATCCGAGCGAAGCGCCCGACAGCGCCCCCACTCCGGCCCCAATGAACATACCCTTGATCGCCTGCGAATTCACATAATTTGCCTGATCATAAACGACAACGGCAGGGCTCACCGAGCAACACTCGATGCCGAATCCCGGATCTCTGTAGTGGCTGTAATGTTGGGAGTAACTCTCCCAATCGGGCGTGGTCCAAGTTTTGGTCACCTTGTCCTGCCGGTCCACCAGCGCGACGCCGTTGGAAGCCGACAACTTCTTGCCCTGCCCCTGGCCTGCCCCATCAAAATTTTTGGACGCTTTCTGAGTCAATGCTGAGTCGGGATCAATGCCATCCAGTTCCAAGCCGGCTTTAACCGTCAAAGGCCCCGCCAAAAGCGCCAATGAAACTACGCACAGCGTCCTTCTCATTATTTGTTTTCCTCCATGAATTATGCTTTTTCGTAACTGCTCAGGTCCGTCACCCCCGCGAAGGCCTCATCGTTACCCATATCTTTTCAGTTAACATGGGAA
>CAYHKQ010000009.1:0-40926 GCA_964357255.1 uncultured Elusimicrobia bacterium | reverse complement strand
ATCTGGGGAGAATTAAATCGCTGGAATCTGGGGAGAATTAAAGTGCTGTCCTCAAACAGGTACCCGGGCATCTCCTCGGCCAGGGATAGGGCATCCGGCGGAAAAACGTCCTCCAAAAAGCGATCCACCACGGCACATCGGACTTGGGGATCATAAATCGCGCGGATTTGAAATGTTGAAATAAATTCCTTGGAGTGGGGCAAGAGCCGGCCGGTGCGCCACTCAAGCATCCCGTTTTCCACGTTGACCAACTCCATAGCGCGCGGGTTGAGCTTGGTCTCTTCAATTTTGGTGCTTTCTTTAAGAAGCGCGACCGTGGAATCTATGCGGTCCGGCTTGGACAGATGGTTCAGCAGCTTATGGGCCAGACTTCTTGCTTTGCTTTCGCCGTTTTTGAAAACGCCGTTTTCATAAATGAGGAGCCGAACACCTTTGCCCGCCTCATCAATGGGGCTTGCAATAAAATCACCAAGAGTGAGAATTTCCTCCGCCAAAAGATTAGGCAGGAAATCTTTGCCCTTCTTTGCCCAAAAGAATCGGCGCGGGTCTGAATCAAAGGAATCATTGGCTGTATCGGCAATCGGTGTTTCGCCGTCAGTTTCTTGTATGGGCGGCTCGGGCAGGAGAACAGCGGCATCCAAGGCTTTTTGGAAGGCGGCCTTAAATCCTTCAGGGCTGGCCTTATGGAGATCATTCGTATCTTTGGCGTTTTCCAGGCGCACCTCAAAGGCCTGGCCTTTCCAATCGAGTTCCTTGAGTTTTAAGGCAACCCCGGCAATAAAGGCTTCTCCACCTTGGTCTGGCTCTCGAACCACGTAGATTTTCGGAATGTTTTTAAGGTATTGGGCTTCTATGCATTTGGTAAGGCTGGCTCCGGGAATGCCCATTGCAGGCAGGCCGTGGTGCCATAGGGTCCAGGCGTCGCTTTCTCCTTCAACCAAAATCAAATATTGGACTTGCTTCGCCTCTTCAAGTTTCCAAAGTCCATAAGGCACAATGAAGCCATTTCCCTTGCTCCAGGAACTTCCATCACCGGCCCTAAGCGCCTTGCGGATGCGCTGGCGCGGGGCAAGGGTGCCATCAGCCAGTTTGTAGGCGATGCGGACAATCTCCCTGCCGTTTTCTCCCAGCAATGTTTGAACTCCAAGCTCCTTTAAGAATGCCTCCGGTAATTTTTTGGCTTCGGCCAGCTCCGCAACGGTCAGACTTTGCTGGCGGCGGGAATAAGACTGCCGTGGCTTGCCATTGGACGGGAATAGATCGCGCATCCCAAGGCCAATTTTTCCAACGACTGTTTCTGTTGCGCATTCCGCAAAACATTTAATCAGCGCCCGGCCATCATTGCCCTCGCTCACGGACAAGCTATTGGCCCTATCCTCATGAGCCGGACAGCGAGCGGACCACCCCTGGCCGCTTTTCTTGACGCCTGCAAGACGAGATAGGACCGTATCAATCGGCCGCGTATTCATTTTGAGTTTTGGACGCCTTCCGAGTTAAAAGTTTCTTGAGATTCTCGATATCTTGAGGCAGGTAATACCGCTTGCCGCTTCCTGTTCTGCTTGCTTTGGGAATTTTGTGCGTTTCTTCCCAATAAAAAAGCTGGGCCTTGGTTATGCCCAGTATTTGCGCTACCTCGCCGCTGGTATAGACTCTTATTGCCGCCGCTCTTCCTTGATCCTGCTTCATGGTTATCATCATAAGGAGACGATTGGTAAAATTCATTCATCCAAATGAATACCAAAACGAAACCTTTAGTTGATCTTTTTCAGGAAGAATAAATGCGGCAAGCCAGACCAGGAGACTACTCATCAAAAAAATCAGTATTGGAAGAGTTTGAGGTTTTGGGAGGAGACCGGCGTTTTTTGAAACGCCTTACTAATCATCCTGCCCTAAAAATTATCCAGCGTCTGGATAAAGCGGAATCTGAAAGGGCCAAGCTGACCGCCAAGCTCGCAGAGGTCAATGAAACGCTTAATCAGGCTGCGAGTTCCTTAAACGGGGTCGCCGCCGAACTAACCACAATGGATGACTTTAAAAATAACGCTCAACGCTGGCTTAAGAATTTTCAGCGGGCAGTCCAAATTATCGGCCATATCAAGCTCGGGCTCGAGGTTGAGCGTTTTAATCATGGAGGAGCCCAGCGCTACGGGCTTTTCGTCAACTACCCTGAGCGCTATTTTTATTGCGCCTTTCTTGTTCCTTACACCGCGTGGTTAAGACAGCGGCATGGGAAAAGGCCAAGCCCCAATTGGAAATGGATTGAGCGTTGGCTTCAAGGAGTGAAAGATTTGGAAGAAAATCATGACCTGCGTCTGGCTTCCTGGTGGTCCAAAGAAGTTATCAAGCGCAAGAGTTGGCCTTCTTCCGTCATCCTTTATGCCCTGGCAGCCGGAGCGGCCGTATTCCTTGAAACGAGCAAAAATGGCCGGCGCGCCCGCTGGGTAACTGAGTGGGATAGGGCCAAAATGCCGCGCAAGAAAGAAGGCCACCCCTTGCCGCTCAAACGACGATTGAACGCCGAGGACCGGAATTATTTGAAATGCCTATTTGAGCAGACGCCTATCGTAAGAAAAGAATTTGAAAGGGCTTACCCGGAACTCGAGTCAACAGCAAAAACCAAACGCGCCGATCCCCTAGAAATCATGTTAGAGAAAAAAGCCCAAAAGGCTCTGGAGAAGCTACCAGCCCGGGCAAGAATTTTGATAGCCAAACTCCAACGAAAGCCTTTGAACGTAAAGGCTTTATTAAAAAAAGAAATAGCCGCCCTCAAAAAGAAGAACGTCTAAACGCCAACTTGCCGTTTCGACGGCGAAATCGATAACCCCTTTTCCTGAGGGCCAGGACAAGGCGCCAGCGGCAAGACCGGCTCAAGCCCCGCCATAAAAAATAATCAAAGCCATCCGCATCAATGACGCCATTGGCATAAACCCGGATGATAAACTCGCCTAAAAGTACGGGACGCTTTGGCATTTTAGGAGCAACAGTTATCTTCCTTCTCTCGGGAAGTCAATGTCCATGATGAGTTTTACAGATAAGTCAAATTCTGGTTAAATGTACCCATGTCTCCCAAAATCACCATCAGCCCCGATGATGTTTTAAGCACAGCCGAAGTGTGCGAGCTTGCCGGAATTACTCGGCAAACCCTTTACTCCTGGATAGAGCAAGGCAAAATTAAACCCTGGAAGAAAACAAGGGGCGGTGCCACCTGGCTATTTTTGCGCCGAGATGCCGAAAAATTAAAGGGCAAGAAATACCAATTGTCATGACCACCGAGCAGCTTCAAAAACCAAAGCCTCCATATCACGATCACAGAAAGCGTTTGCGTAAACGGCTTGTCGAATCTGGACCGGAAAGTTTTTTAGATCACGAGATATTGGAGATGATTCTCGCCTGTGTTATTCCAAGAAAAGACACAAAGGAAAGGGCATGGGCCTTAATTCATAAATTCAAAAATTTGGCTGGTGTTTTTGAGGCCTCCAAAGAAGAACTTTTAACCGTTCCTGAAATTGGCCCCCAATCAGCTCAGCTTTTAACGCTTCTAAGGCCTGCCTGCGCCGCCTACCTTAAAAATCGCCTGGTCCGGCGAAGCGTGCTCGATAATCCTCAGCTGGTGGCGGATTTTTGCCGATTGCGCCTGGCCGGTAAAAACCATGAGGCGGTTTATGTGCTTTATGTGAATGATAAAAACCGGCTTCTTGTCGAAAAAACCATATCTCTTGGCAGTATTAACGAATCGCCGGTTTATCCCCGGCGCGTGGTGGAGGAGGCGCTGGCTTGCCGCGCTTCAGGTTTTATCCTCGTCCACAACCATCCGAGCGGCGAAGTAGGGCCCTCAACCGAAGATAAGGCTTTGACGCAAAAAATCCTGGAGACCGCCCGCTCCGTGGATTTAAGGTTTTTGGATCATATCATCGTTGGTCAAGAAGGCCATTACAGCTTTCGGGAAAACGGATTTTTCAACGCGCATGCCCAATAATTTTGGCGAAAAGGTTAATTTTCTTTGGAGCATTGCCGAGCTTTTGCGCGACAGCTTTAAGCGCGGCAAATATCAAGATGTCATCTTGCCCCTGACGGTTCTGCGCCGCATTGACTGCGTCCTGGCTCCGACCAAGGAGAAAGTCTTGGCGGTTAATTCCAAACTTCAATCCAAAAAACTCGAAAACCGCTACCCCCAGCTTTGCAAGGCCTCCCGCTTCGCCTTTTACAACACTTCCCGATACGACTTTGAAAAGCTTTTAGACGACGCCCCAGGCCTGGCCGCTAATCTTAAAAACTACATCAACGGATTCTCGGACAACATGCGCGAGGTACTGGAAAAATTCGATTTCACCAATACCATTGCCAAGCTGGAAGAAGCCGGGCTTCTTTTTAAGGTCATGGAGCGCTTCAAAAATATTGATCTTCACCCCGCCAAGGTGGACAACCATGAAATGGGCATGATTTTTGAAGAGCTAATCCGCCGCTTCAATGAAGCCCTGGATGAAAACCCTGGCGAGCACTTTACCCCGCGCGAGGTGGTGAGCCTTATGGCCGATCTTCTCCTTTCCCAGGACAAAGAAGCGTTAAGCCGCAATCACATTGTCCGCGTTGTCTATGACCCATGCTGCGGCACCGGCGGCATGCTCACCATTGCCAAGGAGCGCATCTTGGAAATTAACCCTAAGGCCGAGATTTTCTTATTTGGCCAGGAATCCCAACCCGAAACCTTTGCTGTCTGCAAAGCCGATCTTTATCTTAAAAGTGCCGATGGCCGGGACGCAGAAAACATCAAATATGGAAGCACGCTTTCCAAGGACCAGCACTCCACCCGCCGCTTTGACTACCTTTTGGCCAATCCCCCTTATGGCAAGGAATGGAAAATGGACCAAGAGGCGGTTGAAACGGAAAACGAGAGGGGCCATGCCGGGCGTTTTGGCGCCGGACTCCCCCGCATCAGCGATGGCCAGCTACTTTTCCTCCAGCACATGCTTTGCCGCATGAAGGATCCGAAGAAGGATGAGGGCAGTCGCGTGTCCATTGTTATGAACGGCTCCCCGCTTTTTACCGGAGACGCAGGCAGCGGGGAAAGCGAAATTCGCCGCTGGATATTGGAAAACGATTGGCTAGAGGCCATCGTGGCCCTGCCCGATCAGCTTTTCTACAACACCGGCATCAATACCTATGTCTGGGTTTTAACCAACCGCAAAGAATCCAAAAGAAAAGGCAAGGTTCAACTCATCAACGCCACTTCCTTCTGGGCGGCAATGAGAAAGAGCCTGGGTAACAAGCGGCACGAAATTTCCCCGGAGCAGATCAAGCAGATTATGGATATCCATCGGCAGTTTAAGGAAGGTGAACACTCTAAAATTTTTAAGCAGGAAGTTTTTGGCTACCGCAAGGTCACTATCGAGCGGCCTTTGCGGCTTAATTTTCAGGTAAATGAGGAGCGCCTGATCCGGCTTAACGAGCAAAAGGCTTTTGCGGATTTAGCCAAAAGCAAAAAGAAAGCGGGAAAAGAAAGGGATAAGGAAGTCGCCGAGGGCTTAAAAGAACAGCAGGCCATTCTTGCCATGCTGCGCACCCTGCCCACCGCTCTTTTTAAGGACCGCGTTAAATTTGAAAAAGAACTGGACAAGGCCAGCACGCTGAGCCCCTCCGGGGCTCCGGCTGGTACCCGAAGCTCTGTGAAGGGTGCTATTAGGGCTTCCGGCCTCAAGCTATCCGCGCCGCTTTACAAGGCAGTTCTGGCCGCCCTTTCTGAACGCGACGAATCGGCAGAAATCTGCCGGGATGAGGAAGGACATCCCGAACCTGATTCCGACCTGCGCGACACGGAGAACGTGCCGCTGGGCAAAGACACCAACGCCTACTTTGACCGGGAAGTTAAACCCCATGTTTCGGACGCCTGGGTCAACACCGCCATCCGCGACCACAAAGACGGCGAGGTGGGCAAGGTGGGTTACGAGATCAATTTCAACCGCTACTTTTATAAGTACCATCCGCCCCGGCCGCTTGAAGAAATAGAGGGAGATATTAAAACCCTGGAAAAGGAGATTCTAGGCATGCTTTCCGAGGTGACCCGATGAGCAAAAACAAGCAAATGACTGTTCGAACCACGACAGCCCCGAGCCAATCTGACGTGAAGAAATTGCTGGCAGACATTCGATCTCTTATTGAATCTGCCAGAACCCAAACTGCCAGGGTTGTTAACTCCGCGCTGGCTATGCACTATTGGAGCGTTGGGCATAGAATCCACCAAGATATCCTGAAACAGAAGAGGGCCGAATACGGAGAAAAGATTGTCTCTACACTGGGGAGACAATTGTCGACGCAATACGGGCAGGGATACTCCGATAAAAACCTGCGGCACATGATTCGCTTTGTCGAGGCATTCTCAGACTTGCGAATTGTCTCTACACTGTCGAGACAATTGGGCTGGAGCCATTTTAAGGAAATCATCTACATGGACGACAGCCTGAAAAGGGATTTTTACGCCGAAATGTGCAGAATGGAGACCTGGAGCGTTCGTACCCTTCGGGCCAAGATAGGCGGCATGCTTTATGAGCGCACAGCCCTATCAAAAAAACCCGCCAAACTGGCCGCCTTGGAGCTCAAAAAACTTAGAGACGGCGACAAGCTATCGCCGGATTTAGTCTTCCGCGACCCATATTTTTTAGACTTTCTCGGTCTCAAGGGAGCCTTCCAGGAAAAGGACGTGGAATCGGCCATCCTGCGCGAGATGGAAGCCTTTATCCTGGAGTTGGGTGTTGGGTTTACTTTCGTAGCCCGCCAAAAGCGCATGCAGATCGGCCCGGATGACTTTTATCTGGACTTGCTTTTTTTCCACCGCAAGCTAAGGCGTCTCGTGGCCATTGAACTCAAGCTGGATAAATTCAAAGCCGAATTCAAAGGTCAAATGGAGCTTTATCTGCGCTGGCTGGATAAGCATGAACGCCAAGCCGATGAAGAAGCGCCCCTCGGCCTGATTCTCTGTGCCGGTAAATCAGACGAGCAGGTTGAACTACTCGAACTCGATAAAAGCGGCATCCGCGTCGCGGAATACATGACCGAGCTCCCCCCGCGCAAAGTCTTAGAAAAGAAACTTCACGAGGCGATTCGATTGGCTAGAGAACGGTTGGTCATTCACAAAAAACAAATAGGTCTATGAAAGACATGGGCGGAAAAACGAATTCCAAACTTGCGAACAAAGAAAAGGTAACGCCACTTCGGCTTCCTTGTAAAAATTGCGATGGCAGGACAGTTCATGCGGTGTTAAAGGAAGTGGATAAAAAGATTGAGGACGACGGCATCCACGTAAGCTACGAATACCAGATAGTGCAATGTCAGGGATGTGAGGAGATTTCGTTTCGAGCAAATTGGACAAGTTCTGAGGATATAGGCCAAGATTCAACGACGGGCGATGTTTTTGCCTTTGATCACGAGGAATTGTTTCCAAGCCGTATTGCCGGTAGAAAACCCCTTAAGGATTCCCGACTACTTCCATCGAAAATATTGGACCTTTACCAAGAAACACACCATGCTTTATGCAATCGACTGCGTATATTGGCAGGGGTAGGCATTCGAGGTTTGATAGAAGCGCTTTGTAAAGACAGGCAGGCCCAAGGGAAAAATCTCGAGGAAAAAATAGATGACCTCATGAGACTGGGGATTCTAAGCACAGAGGGAGCAAAAATTCTTCATGGCACGAGGCTTTTAGGAAACGAAGCCGCGCATGAAGCTGTCGCAGTATCTGACAAAGTTTTGGATGCGGCGATGGATGTGGTCGAGCACCTGTTGATAGGCACATTTGTTCTGCCAAAAAAATCAGAGAGCTTTCCTAAACATTAAGCAAGAAATGAACCAGCATCCAGCCCAAGTGCTTCCGCAACCTAAAACGAAATGGAAACCGTATCCAGCTTACAAGAATTCCGGCATCGAGTGGCTTGGGAAAATCCCAACACATTGGACAATGAAACCGTTAAAGTATGCGACTGTTCTGAATCCCGAGGTACTTACAGAAGATACCAGCCCAAATTATTTTATGCATTATGTCGATATTGGCAACGTAGATTCGAACGGCAGGATTCAGGCCATGCAAGGAATGCATTATGAAAATGCCCCCAGCCGGGCTCGCCGGATCGTCCGCGACGGGGATACTATTATTTCAACCGTTCGAACCTATCTTCGCGCTATTGCTTTTATTGAGAAAGCTTCTGTAAATTTGATCGTTTCTACGGGTTTTTCTGTGCTTAGACCTCCGGCTAATGTCGAACCTCAATTTTTATGGAGACTTGTCCAGTCGCAACAATTTATTGAAACCGTCGTGGCCCATTCCGAGGGCGTAGGTTATCCTGCTATCAATCCTACGTGTTTAGGCAGTTTGCCGGTATGGCTGCCGTCCAAACCAGAACAAGAGACCATTGTTAATTTTCTCGACCGCGAGACGGCGAAGATTGATGGGCTGGTTGCCAAAAAAGTACGGCTAATCGAGCTTTTGGAGGAAAAGCGGACGGCGCTCATCAGCCACGCCGTCACCAAAGGCCTCTCGTCCCTCCGGGACTCGGTAGGTCCCAGGCCTCCGGGCTGGGGCCTCGACCCCAACGCCCCCATGAAAGATTCCGGTATCGAGTGGCTGGGCCAAATTCCGAAACATTGGGAATCTGCTCCGCTAAAGCATCGATTTGATGTTAAGTTGGGAAAAATGTTGCAGCCCGCCCCATCAACACCTGCGGATACTTTGGAGCCCTATTTACGCGCTGCCAATATCCTATGGGGCGGGGTTGATCTTTCGGATATTAGTGAAATGTGGCTGTCACCAGCTGAAAAGAAAAAATTTTCTATCGAGCAAGATGATTTACTGATTAGCGAAGGCGGTGACGTGGGTCGGTCCGCAATTTGGCGGGGAGAACGTTCAAATATTTATTTCCAGAATGCAATCAACCGCGTGCGAAGCAAATCAGATGATTCCACGCATTTTCTGTACTATTGGATCTATACCTTAAAACACGGTGGTTACATTGATATTTTATGCAACAAGGCAACAATCGCCCATTTTACGGCCGAGAAAGTGCAAGCTATTTCAGTTTTTTTACCGCCTGCTGAGGAACAACGACTTATCGTTGATTTTATCGACCGCGAGACGGTAAAGATTGATGCCTTGATTGGAAAAATCCACCAGCACATCGAAAAATTGCGCGAATACCGCACAGCCATGATCTCGGCCGCCGTGACCGGCAAGATTGACGTGAGAGGAGTTGCGGCATGACCGATTCCCCCGCGTATGTAACGCGATGTAACTGGGAGACTTGATTTGTCCCGGCTTATCTCGCGGTATCGGAAAGAAAGAAAATAATTCATTTTTGTATCATTCCTACTTGCGGAACACGAGGGAACGGGCTAATCTTGTTTTAGGGAGTGGGTTTTAAGCGCCATGGCCAATCTAATTTATCCTAAAGCGCCCTTGGTGGAGACTGTTTTTGAAATTCGTTTTCCAGGCAACCCTTCTGTGGAGTGCCATAGGGACGAGGTTTACCAGGAGTTCCAGGCCGCTTTTCCGGTGGTCAAAACGCCAGTCAAGATTCCCCCAGGTAGTTCTCTGGCGGCGGCCCCGTATCAATTTCAGTCTGAGGATGGAAAAAATACGATCATGATTTCCATTAATGTGCTCGCATACTCCACTAAGGCCTACGAGGGTTTTGACATTTTCAAAAAACAAGCGATGCAACTGATAAATTTTTTTGGAAAAAGATTTAAGATTGGAAATCTAAAGCGCACAGGGTTGCGATATATCAACGTTATGCCCTTTGTGAGGGAAAATGGAGCCATCCCCGTTTCCAGATTTTTGAACATGGGCGTGAATCTTCCGCGTAGCGTGCCTAATACTTTTAAGGATTTTGCGCTGGTATTTAATTCTATTATGAAGAATGGCTTACTTACGACGAGAATCGATTCCGCAACAGACGCGGCTACCAGCGCGGAGGCTTTAGTGGTTGACTTCGACTACGCAAAAGAAAAAGAAATATCTCTTGATTCGGTGGAAAAGTATATGGACGAAAGTCACCATGAGACCAAGGCTTTTTTTGAAGAACTTATCACTACGGAGTACAAGAAATTGATGATGGGGGAGGTCATTGAATGAATGCCGCTCTTAGCCTGGAAACTCAAGATATAAGCGCGAGACCGACCGAAAGCATTCAGCCTTACACAATAACTAGGCCATCTCTTGGAACCGCGCCGCATTTAATATTTTTTGACACCGTAGACAGTCCGCAGAATACGGTGGTTCCTATATGGGAGGTAAGGAGCAGACGGCAAACCTATAAAATGTCTAAACCCATTTCTATAACCATTAATAAACACCAGGATGTTTTTACAGCAGAAAATGAAAATTTATCAGTGTACGGCTGCGGAGAATCTTCAGCCGGAGCTATTGAAGAACTCAAGGATCGAATTGCTCACTTTATAGAGTACTATGCCTCCCTGCCAGAAGAAAAAGTTACAGGCGAGGCCTCTAGACTTAAAAAATTATTCAAACAAATTTGCTCTTAAAAAAACTCAATGCAGCTGGACCGGCGTGTTATTGTGAGCAACTTACCCAAAAAAGGGTTTGTACAAGACAATAACGACCACTCGTATTTTTACCATGAGTACCAAGGCAAGCGTACGGGTGCTTATACCTATACTTCCTACGGAACAAAATACAAGACCTATGGTCCAGGATTAATTGACGCCATGAAAAAAGAGCTGAAACTGGATACTGCAAAGCAGGTGAGGGATCTCGTCCAGTGCCCGATGAGCGCCGAGGACTATAATCAGTGCCTCATTCAGAAAGGTGTTTTTAAGTCAGAATCCTCCTCTGGCAGCCAATAGGGCTCCTTAAGCTCCTCCGCGAGTCACCGAATGAGCCACGATGATGCCGCAGGAGGTTTTGGAAAGGCAGGGGATTGGCTGAGGGGACCTATGTATCACGGTGTAACTGGCGCGAAGCTAATCAAGCCCATCCCAAGAGGGTTGGGTCTGAAAGGGACGCATCCTGCGCGCCTTTCTGGGCCAAATTGTATGTAGCGCGATGT
Source organism: uncultured Elusimicrobia bacterium (assembly GCA_964357255.1). Taxonomy (GTDB): domain Bacteria; phylum Elusimicrobiota; class Elusimicrobia; order JACQPE01; family JACQPE01; genus JBBTIS01. The sequence continues at coordinate 29,875 of CAYHKQ010000009.1, read as the reverse complement.
AACTGGGAGACTTGATGGACATATCAGAAAAGGCATTGGAAACGATTATTGAAAATGCCCTCATTGCGGATGGGATGAAGACGAAATCCGCTGTGCAGCCTTTTTTTGACAGGGCTGGGCTGGCCAAATTCGGCGGGTCTCCGGGCGGGTTTCGCAAGCGCAGACCCGAGGACTATGACCGTGCCTATTGCCTGGATGTCGCCGTGGTTTTGGAGTTTATCTACGCCACCCAGCCCAAGGAATGGGACAAACTCAAAAAACAGCATGGCGATGAAACCAAGGACCGTTTTTTAAGGCGTCTGGCCTCCGAGATTCAAAACCGGGGCACCGTAGATGTTTTGCGTAACGGCCTTAAAGCCAATGGGTGCACTTTCAGGTTGGCGTATTTCCGGCCAGCCAGCGGCTTAAATGAGGAGAGCCAAAAGCTTTATGAGGCCAATCTGTTTACCGCCATCCGCCAGCTCAAATACAGCGAGAAAAATGAAAAAAGCCTGGACATGTCCCTTTTCCTTAACGGCCTTCCCATTATTACGGCCGAGCTTAAAAATCACTTCACTGGCCAAAACGTGCAGGATGGCATCCGGCAGTACCGATTTGACCGCGATCCCAAGGAACCGCTATTCGTTTTTGGCCGCTGTTTGGCTCATTTTGTTGTGGACCCTGATTTGGTTTACATGGCCACGCATCTTCAGGGCCCAAGGACAAGATTTCTGCCCTTTAACCAGGGAAACGGCACCGGTGCGGGCAATCCTCCTTGTCTGAACGGCTTTGCAACCGCCTATTTGTGGGAAAAGATTTGGGCAAGAGACAGCCTCCTGGACCTTATCCAGCACTTTATTCATGTCGTTGAGGCGGAGGACGACAAGGGCAGAAAAACCGGAGAACGCAAACTGATTTTTCCCCGTTACCATCAGCTAGACAGTGTCCGCCGGTTAGTGGGCGATGCCTTGGAAAAAGGCGCAGGCTACTGGTATTTGATCGAGCATAGCGCCGGAAGCGGCAAAAGCAACTCGATTTCTTGGCTGGCCCACCAACTCTCTGTTCTGCATGACGCCAAAGACCGGCGCGTGTTTGATTCCATCATCGTGATTACCGACCGCCGCGTTTTAGATTCGCAGATTCAAAGGACAGTGCGCCAATTTGAGCAGACCCTGGGAGTCGTGGAAAACATTGACAAAACCTCCAAGCAGTTAAAGCAAGCCCTGGAGGAAGGCAAAAATATCATTGTTACCACGCTTCAAAAATTTCCGGTGATTGTTAAGGATATCGGCTCTTTGCCCGGGCAGCGTTTTGCGGTGATTGTTGATGAGGCCCATTCTTCTCAATCCGGCGAAAGCACAAGGAGCCTTAAGGCCGTGCTTTCGGTCGATGGGCTTGAGGAAGCCGAGGTGGATGACCGGGGCGAAGAGATTGATCTTGAGGATCGCATTGTTGAGGAGATGAAAAAACGGGGAAGGCTCCCCAATGTCACCTTTTTTGCTTTTACAGCCACTCCCAAGCCTAAAACCTTGGAGCTTTTTGGAACAAAACAGCCTGATGGCAGCTATGCGCCCTTTAGTCTTTACACCATGCGCCAGGCCATTGAGGAACGCTTTATCCTGGACGTCCTTGAAAACTACACCACTTACAAAAGCTATTGGAGCTTGCTTAAAAAAGTAGCGGATGATCCTCGCTATGACAAAACCAAGGCCCAATATCTGCTTAAGGCTTTCGTGGATTTGCATGAGCACGCCATCAACAAAAAATTGGAAATTATGATCGAGCATTTCGTCAATAATTCCATGAGTCGCATCAACGGCAAGGCCAAGGCCATGATTGTTACGCGCTCCCGGCTCCATGCCGTGCGCTACAGGCATGCGGTGGACCGCTATTTGAAAGAAAAGGGGTATGGCTTTAAGGCATTGGTGGCTTTTTCCGGCAAGGTCCGGGACGGCGGCCTGGAATATACCGAAACCAACATGAACGGATTTCCAGAGTCGCAGACAGCCGAGACTTTTAAGAGGGAGGAATACCGCATTTTGATCGTTGCCAATAAATTCCAGACCGGCTATGACATGCCGCTCTTGCACACCATGTATGTAGACAAAAAGCTGGGCGGGGTCAACGCGGTGCAAACCTTATCCAGGCTTAACCGAATGCACCCAGGCAAAGAAGAGGCGGTCGTTCTCGATTTTGCCAACGAGGCAGACGAAATTCAAAAAGCCTTTGAGCCCTACTACGAAAAAACACTTTTAACCGAGGGCACGGACCCCAACCTGCTTTATGATCTTCAAAAACGACTTCTGGATTTTCATGTTTATGACAACACCGAGGTAGACCGCTTTGCCCAGATTTGGTTTGACCCCCAGGCCACTCAAGACAAGCTTCATGCGGTTCTGGCCCCTGCCATAGACCGGTATTTAGCCGCATCCGAAGAAGAGAGAGCGGATTTCCGCGGCCAGCTTACGGATTATGTCCGGCTTTACGCTTTTCTTTCGCAAATTCTTCCCTTCGCGGATGCGTCTTTGGAAAAGCTCTACCATTTCGGCCGCCTTCTGTTGCGAAAGCTGCCGTTACCCAAGGAGCCGCTTCCCAAAGAAATTCAGCAAAACATAGACATTGATTCCTTCCGCATCCAGCAGACTTCCAAAGGAAAAATTCGGCTGGAGCGCGGCCAGGGCGATCTCGAACCCATGCGGCCCAAAGGTGGATGGGCCTCGCCCCCAGAGGAGCTTGAGCCACTGTCACGCATTATCCAGGAGTTAAACGAACGCTTCGGTACCAGCTTTACCGAAGAGGATAGGGTATTCATTCAGCAGCTAGAGGAACGACTATCAGGCGACGCGGGCCTTGAAGCCAGTGTCAAGGTCAATCCGCCGGATAATGCCCGCTTGACCTTTGACCACGTTGTCAACGACAAGCTCCAGGAAATGATGGACTCCAATTTTAAGTTCTATAAACAAATCACCGACGACCGCGAATTCTCCAAATTTTTCTTCAACTGGCTCTTCGATCGGTATTACAAGCAAAGAAAAAGTGGCAAGGAAGGCCTGGGTCATAGAAATTCATATCCCTGAGTCCCGTAAACGGGGTATGTTTAAGAAAATAACAAATGCATGAGCAAGTAAGAGCTGCGGTAGCCTACATTGTGGGGGCACTTATATCGGGGAAACAAACGTCTGCCATCTATGACTACTCGCGCGGCATGCATATCCTAATATCTGGAAGTTTGACACATAAAAACGTAAATGTTTATGACTACACTCATGGTTGCCACATCTCTGGCAATGGAGATAACGGTCAGTTAAATCTATATCACTATGGCCAATCTTCCCATGTGCTTCTTCGTATTACTGGGACCCAATTCAGCGGTTTCGATTACGGTTCCGGTTCGCATTTTAGCGGTCACATGTCTGGACAATCTATTAGCTTATACGACTACACAGAAAGTGAGCATTTTGCGTTTTCTATTTAAGGGAGTACACAATGCAACCTGAAATAAAAAAGTTATCGCGTGAGATTGAGAATATTTCACATTCCTCTTTCACTAAAGCCAAACTTATTCTCCAACAGGCTCATGAGTCATCCAAATTTTTGCTTACCGCTTTTGATCGTGCGCGAAAACGGCGAGGCGGCAAAAGGGGAGGCACAACAGACGAAGAACAGGACATTTTGCGTTCCATGTTGGTTTTAGCATCCGCGGGTTTTGATTCGATGACCAAGCAGGTAATACGAGATTGCATTACCGCTCTTGCCGAAAAGGACGAAAAGGTTCGTCAAGGCATGGAAACTTTTGTCGTAAGGCGGATCAAAAGCACAGAAGATGAGGGGTTGTCAACACAATCCGTTAAATTCATTGCCGGAGTCTTGGCTTGTGAATCGCCTAGAAAACGAATTCTTGAGGAGTACATCAATAGCTTAGTCGGTGGCAGTCTGCAATCACCAGAGGAACTTTACCGCGCAGTCTACGCACTTGGTTTGGAGCCGAATTCGTGTGATATTAAGCAAGACATATGCAAAAATATTTTTGATATCAGGAATAAGATTATTCACGAACTGGACATTAATTTTGCAGCCAAGCGGCGACGCAGGCATGTGCGCCGCAGAAAGGACATGATAGACAATACAAATCGCATGCTTACCATTGCTGAGAATATACTGTTACAAACCTGGAATAGACTGAAATGAAATGTGAGTATATATTGCAGCCATGATTTACAGTAAACAGGATGATCGGCGCAAGCGGCTGGTTGACTATGGGCCGGAGAAACTGGCGGATACACTGCTTGAATTGGCCGCTTGGGATAAGCGGGCCGAGAGTAAAATGCAACGAATGACTGCCGCGCCGTCCGAAAATGTCGGACGCTTTAAGCGGAAATTGGCCGCTTTGAAGAAAAGAAACGGTTTTATTGACTGGCGGGGCTCCACGGGGTTTGCCCGGGAGCTTGAATTTATGCTCGATGACCTGGAAGCTGGTTTGGAGGACCCACGGACCGGCGTGGAACTTATGGCCAAGTTTTTTGAAGCGGATGAGGCGGTGTTTAATTCCTGCGATGATTCCAACGGCACCGTTGGCGATGCGTTCCGGTTTAACGCCGCGAACCTTTTTTCCAAATACGCTTCCCGCTGTCAGGACAAGGATTGGATTTGCGATCTCCTGGAAAAGCTTCACCGGGATGATGACTATGGTGTCCGGGATGCACTGATTGAAAAGGCTGGGGAATATCTTCCGCCGGAACCACTGCGCCGTTTGGCGGAGAGATTTTGGGAGTTGTCCACAAAGGAAACGGATAAATACGCAAAACGGTCCTGGCTAATCCTTGTAAAACTTTTAGCCCGTCAGTTGAAGGACGCTCCTCTTTTTGAAAAGGCGGAAACAGGCGATGATCCTAATCCAGGGCCTGCCGTCCGGTTTAACATTGCCGAAGCTTATTTGGAGGCGGGTGACGCTAAAACAGCGCTCAAGTGGATGGAATCCATTCCCAAAAAAGAAACGTATATGTCTTCAGAGCGGGACCACCTGCTCAAGACGATTCATATCCGCCTTGGCAATAAAGACGCTGTCGCTGATGCGGCCTGGCGCCTTTTTCGTCAGCATCGCTCCAAAGAAACCCTTTCCGAGCTTTTGGAAGTCATCGGCGTAGATCGAAAGGAGAAGGTGATTGCCGAGGCGACAGATTCCATTTTTAAGGAAAAAGAGTTCTCGGCTTCGGACACCGAGTTTCTCATTGAAGCCCAACGCATAGATGAGGCCGAAGCTTATGTTTTGAAACGGATGGACCAGATGGACGGTGATTTTTATACATCCCTACTACCGTTGGCTAAAAATTTTGAGAAATTGGACAGACTATTGGCCGCCTCTATGATTTATCGCGCACTGCTGGAATCCATTCTCGGCCGGGCACTGTCAAAATATTATCATCACGGGGTCAAATACCTTAAAAAATTGGACGCTTTGGGCCTCAAAGTGCCTAATTGGGCGCATTTCCATTCCCATCAAACTTATTTGGATGGCTTGCGTCAGGCGCATGCCCGCAAGGTCAGTTTCTGGTCCAGGTACAATGAACTGGAGTGATGGTTTTTACGAAAGCCGCGTTTCGTACGCAAAATAAAATTATCCTTGGCCTTCAAAACTGACGAAAAATCCGCGTGGGGGGTATGTGGCGGGTTTGGGGTTAAATTTTTACGCTATTTTTTTGGTGATCGGAATTGTGATCGGGTTGGGGAACTTAATGGGACGAAACTCAGCGTAAAAGAGCGGAATACCCCTTAATGAGATTGCTTCGCTGCGCTCGCAATGACCAGGGGGTTGAATTTCGCGCTATTCATGGGAGCTGCGTTCTATTTTGGTATGATGACCTCGCGGGGTAGAGCAGCCTGGTAGCTCGCGAGGCTCATAACCTCGAGGTCGCTGGTTCAAATCCAGCCCCCGCAATGTTTTCTGCGGAAGAATTATTATTTGTTCCGCTGGGGTCTAATGCTGGCCCCGCAATGTCTTCGACGGATAAATTAGCAGAATAACTGAAGGCGCTTTTGATGCCTTCGGTTATTTTTTTGCACGAAAGGCTGGGCCGTGAGTTCAGCGCGCCATCGGAAAACCAATTTCGTAAATAGAAACTGAATTTCCTCCGCGCAAACTTCGGCCCTGGGACGTCACCCAAACCCAACGCCCGTCCGGCGACACCGCCAGTCCCACGGGAAAAGAATCCACGGAAATTTCCGTTTCTTTTGTCAAGTCGTCGGCCCTCAACACGGCCAACCTGGATTCAGCGTTGACCGCAACGTAAACCCAACGCCCGTCCGGGCTCAAAGCAATAGTGCGCGCCCCCGACCCGACGAATGTTTCGGCCTTGGGCGTTGCGCGATGATCCGGTTCATAGGCCTTGCGAACCAATTCCGCCGCGTCGAATTTGGCCACATAACCCCCCACGTTGGACCCCACGTAAACCCACCGGCCGTCGGAGCTCAATGCCAAATGCCTCGGGGTGGGTTTCATGCCCCAAACCGTGCCGACGTAACGTCGCTCTGAAACATTAATGACTGCAATGCCGCCGCCGGAAAGCCGTCCCACCAAAAGATGGGCGCTATCCGCGGTAAAAATAGCTCCTCTTAGGCAAAATCCACACTCCTTGTCCCTGTCAATCCGAGCCGACCCCTTCTTCGCTTTCAAGAAATCCAGACTCAGCCGCTTTTCCACAACGATTAAATCAGTCAACTGAAAATGCTCCATGTCCGAGGAAATATCCACCAATCCCACCGTGTTGTCGCCCCAGTGAATAAAAGCCATCCAGCGTCCGTCAGGGGAAGCCGCCAAATATTTAGGGATCGGGCCCGAGGGCAAAACCTTGACAATGCGATCGCTGAGCGCGTCAATGACAGCCACGGCCGAGGGGTCCAGGGAGTTTTCATCATAATGGCGGCGGTAGTAGGAAACCCAAAGATAGCGCCCGGCATGACTGAACTCCATCTCCACGGGTTTGCCGGAAAACCAATTGACTTGACCGTTGGCCGGGACCGCCAGAAAACGGTAATCGAAGGCCGGTTGATTTGAAATCAAGAGTTCGTTGTCCGGACCAAAGCGATGGCGGATAACGGAAATTTTGGCCAAGGACGCAGGATCATAAGCAATCGTCGCGCTACCCTCGAGCGAGTTGACATAAACCTTTTTTCCATCCGGTGAAAACTTGACGGATTTTGGCGATTGAATGTCCTGGTCGTAATAGTCCCTTGCGTCCCGGGGATGCGCGTTGTAATGCTGCAGGCGCGCCGTGAGCGTTATCGTCAAGGATCCGTCCGGCGTCTGAGCCTGGGCGCCTATAGGAACGCCGGATTTAGCTGTTCGGGCGACTTTATCCGGCTCGCAAAAGGACGGCTCGGATGGAGTCGCGATCATAACACCGGCGAACAAAACAGCTCCCCTGGCGCTCCGCGCAAGAATTTTCATCTCTCTATTTTCTAATATAAAGAGATTCCCGAAGGAATTTTTCTTAATGATTGTCCTGGCCACCAATAACAAACATAAGGTTGCGGAAATATCGGATTGCCTGCAAGGCGTAAGTTGCCAAGCCATTGACCCGGATTGGCGGATCGAGGAATCCGGAGATACGCTCATTAGCAATGCTTTGGCAAAAGCCGTTTCCGGACGGAATTTTTGCGCAGGCCGGCAAGCCGTCCTAGCCGAGGACACAGGGCTTTTTGTTCCCGCCTTAGGAGGGCGGCCCGGCGTTTACTCGGCGCGATTTGCCGGGCCCGGCGTTTCTTTCGATCAAAATATCGCCAAGCTTCTCAAGGAAATGGCGGGAAAGCCGAATGGGGAAAGGCGCGCGATTTTTCGAACCGTCGCGGTTTTGGCCGCGCCCGAAGGGAATTTTTGGATTTCATGCGGCGAACTCGCGGGAGAAATACTCTTAAATCCACGAGGGCAGGAGGGGTTTGGCTATGACCCGATTTTTTATTTACCGAGCCTGGACAAAACTTTATCCGAACTCAGCCTTAAGGAAAAAAACACCTTAAGTCACCGCGCCAAGGCCTTGCGGGCCCTTTCGCCTTACATCGAAGAATTGGCGCGATTGACATTACGTTAGTTTTTATTTCGAAATACTAGAGGAGGAATTTATGACGAATACAAAAATACGAATTACAATGGCGGCGACGCTACTGGGGGGCGCTTTGATGTTGGGTTGCGCCAAGAAGTCCATTATTAAACAGGCCGAAATTACGCCGTCGGCCGAGCCCAAGATCGAGGAATCGCCAAAGCAGGACGATGACGTCGAGGCTTCATTGCGAGGCAAGGATTTTACGGCCTTCAAAGATCTCGCCATAATTCGTTTTGATTATGACCGCTCGGAAATCCGCACCGACATGACGGAATTGGCCGCCCAAAACGCCAATTTTTTAAAAGCCCATCCTGATATTGAAGTCCGCGTTGACGGCCATTGCGACCAAAGGGGAACCACGGAATATAATTTGGCGCTGGCCCAGCGCCGGGCCGCGGCAATTCGCGCGTATTACAAAAGCCTGGGGATCGCCGGACGCCGCATGGCGACTCAAAGTTGGGGCGAGGAGAAACCGTTTTGCGCCGACGAGAGCGAGGCCTGTCACAGCCAAAGCCGCCGCGTAGAAACGATGGTTCGCGTCAAAGAGACGCCGGCCCCGGCTCTCACGCCGAAGGGACCCTCGGGCGACAAAACCAAATAAAATTCCGTGACATTGTCCCGGACGGCTTGTTTTGTTATCACGGGAAGCGCCGTGCTGTCGCTGGCCTCCTGCGTGGCCACGCGCGAGGACGTGGCAAGCCTCGAGGTTCAGGTGGCCCGCCTCGACAAATCCATCGTTACTATTGGCAAGGACATGATTTCTCTTGAAAAAAAGCAAGCGGATCTCGGCGCCAAAATTGACGAGGTCAAAAAGCCGGTGGACAGCCTCAATTCCAATCTTAACGACACTCAAAATCTCCTTTCCAATTTCAGCGCTCGCTTCGAAGAAATTCGCTCGTCAATGGAGTCCCTGCGAAAAGACTATACCCGCCAGATCGCGGATATCGCCAAAAAAATTGAAACCATGAGCCAAAACGTGCAAACGCGCTTAGAGGAGATCAAAAAATTGTCGGGCAAAGCCAAGGCCAAGGCCGCGCCGGCCAAATCCCAGACGCAGGCCGAAACGGAGGAAATCGAGCCGGAGGACGCTCCCTTGAAAACTTTTCAGGAGGCTTATAAAGATTTCCTGGCCAAGCGCTGGGATTTGGCGCAAACTGGTTTTGAGCACTACCTCAAGAATCATCCTGAGGGCAGTCTGGCCGATAAAAGCCTTTACTATATAGCGTTATCGAAAAAACAAACAGCTGGCCCGTCTGCGGCGCACGAAGCCTTAGAGCAACTTCTGAGCAAGTTTCCAAAAAGCCCGGTGGCTAGGGCCGGCATGATTGAGAAGGCCAGGCTTTTTCAGGAGGAGGGGAAACCGCAGCAGGCCGAGGGCATGCTGGAATATATCATCATTACGTATGCCGGCGCCAAAGAAGCCTCCGAGGCCAGGGAAATGCTCAAAACCCTGCCCCATCTGAAAGAAAAAAACGAGTAAAGTTTAAAGGGAATTTTTTATTTTTTTTGCCTCAGGAACCGTCGCATCCGTCTTGCTTGCTTTAGCCGCCTTCCCCTCTTGGGCTGACACCGTCACGGAGGTCCATACCGGCATCAGGGAAATTTTCGGCGACACCCAAGCGACCAAAATCAGGCTGGGCGTTGTGGAGTTCGGCAATCTTTCCCCCGAGACCAAGACCCTCCTAGACGTAGTTCGTTTTGACCTCGCCCTGGAAGGTTCGATTGAAATCGTAGAGTTGAGCGGCGCGGACGCGACCCATTTTGGCGGGCCGCGCCTGGAGATTGACTCGGTGGTTGCCAAGAACGGCGTTCTTGCCACGATCAAAATAACGGCCGGCCAGGAAACGTTGTTGTCCAAAAATTTAAGCGAGCCGGGCAATGTCCGGCGCTTAGCCCATCGCGCGGCCCGAGAGGTTTTAAAAACATTGACCGGAGCGCCTGGATTCTTTTTGTCCAAGATCGCGTTTACCCTGCGCCACAAGGGGAAAAAAGAAATCTGGATCGCGGACTGGGACGGCAAGAATGCCTCGCGAATCACAAGCTGGGGGAGCACGTCTTTGTTGCCCTCCTTTAGCCGCGACGGGAAAAAACTCGCTTTTACATCGTATAAAGACGGCAATCCCGACCTTTTTCTTTACGATTTAGCAAAAGGGACCTTCCTTTCGCTCTCGGCTTACCAGGGACTCAATACCTCCGCCGCGTTTGACCCGGCCGCAGATGGGTTCGTCGCGACGCTCTCGCGCGGCAGGGACCCCAACCTTTACTATTTGTCCAAGGAGGGGAAAATTGTGCGCGCTCTCACAAGGACCTCCGGCATTGACACGGCGGCAGTTTTCTCACCCAACGGCCAGGAAATAGCCTTCACCACCGATAGAAGCGGCAATCCCCAAATTTTTTTGATGAGCCGCGACGGCTCCAACGCCCGGCGCTTAAGCTATGGATTTTTCTGGGCGGACGAGGCCCAATGGTCCGGGGACGGCTCGGCCATCGCATTCGCCGCTAAAAGAATTCGCGAAGAGCCATTTGAAATATTTTTAGCCGACCCGCTCGGTCTTCATTTTGTCCAAATGACCAATGATACGCCCAATGAGCATCCCACGTTTTCCCCTGACAGCAAAATGATCGCCTATAGCTCCAAACGAAACGGCCGATGGCAAATTTTTCTTCAAGGCATATCCCGCTCCACTGCGGAAATTTCAGTCTTAAGCTTCGATCAGGCAGACTGCGTAGAACCCGCGTGGTCGGCTAATGAATAAGAGCTTCGGTAAGGGGCAGGGGCGCGGCGCTTGGCGTTCCCGGACGAAAACATTGACGGCAACGCGCTTCGTAAAAATCGCGCGCTCCGACTAAAACACGGTCTTCACTCGACGAGCTTAAACGCTGGGAATAATGAGCGTCTTCTCCGCAGGCGCTACAAATCGCCAAATTTTTCGTGACAAGCTCCGCCCGGGCCAGAAGCTGGGCCATGACCTCGAAGGGCTCGCCGCGCCAATCTAAATCCAACCCCGCCGCAATGACACGGATGCCTTTGCGGGCCATCTCTTCTAAGGCCGAGACAAGACCCTCGTCAAAGAATTGGGCCTCGTCAATGCCCACGACCTGGGTTTCGGATTTGAGGAGTTCCAAAATCTGGACCGATTGGCGCACCGGCACGCTTTCGAGCTCAAAGCCGTCGTGGCTGACAAGGAATTTTTTCTTGTATCGGTCGTCACGATGGGACTTAAACACCTGAACCTTCTTTTTAGCGATCACGCAAAGCCTTAGCCGTCGGATAAGCTCATGGGTCTTTCCGGAAAACATGCTACCCGCGATCACCTCGATTAAACCCTTCGACATTAAGCCATTTTACTATAGAATTGTAATTGTCGAGGTAAGAGATTCCGCCACGGCAAAATTTTCATATGTCAAAACCTCGCATTTTCGTCACCCAAAAAATTTTTCCGCAAGCCATCGCATTATTGTCTCGCGAAGCCGAGGTCGCGGCCTTTTCAAACGACCGCCCGATGTCCGCGAGCCGACTCATCGCCCAAGCCAAAAATGCCGACGGAATCCTGGTCTTTGTAACGGATTTGATTTCGGCCAAGGTTTTAGCCGGTTGGACGCGCGTGAAAATCGTCTCGAATTTCGCCGTCGGTTACGACAACGTTGACGTAAACGAGGCGACACGCAGGGGAATTTTTTTATGCAACACCCCCGACGTCTTAACCGAAGCCGCCGCGGATTTAACCTGGGCGCTCGCGCTGGCCACTGTCCGGAATATCGTGAACGCGGATCGGTATGTTCGCGAGGGGCGCTTCCGCTCTTGGCAGGCCGGCCTTTTTTTAGGTCTCGACCTTCCCGGCAAGATACTGGGCATCGTCGGGCTCGGCAGAATCGGAGCGGCCGTTGCCCGACGCGCCAAGGCATCGGGGATGAACATCGTTTACTTCGATCCGTCCGCCAAGCCGGTTCTGGAACGGGAACTTGGCGCGCGCTTTGTGAGCCTTAAAGAACTGCTCAAAATTTCCGACATTGTCAGCTTGCATTGTCGGTTAAACGAAACGACCCGTCATTTAATCGGCGCGGCCCAATTGGCCCTGATGAAACCGAGCGCTTATCTTCTCAATACCTCTCGCGGTCCCGTTGTTGACGAGCGGGCCTTAGTTCGGGCTTTAAAGACCGAAAAAATTGCCGGCGCGGGACTGGACGTTTATGAAAAGGAACCCAGCTTGGCCAAGGGACTCGCTGAACTCGACAATGCGATTCTTTTGCCGCATATTGCCAGCGCCGGTAAAGAAACACGGATTAAAATGGCCTTGGCCGCGGCTCAAAATCTCATCGCGTTCTTCAGGGGCGCCGCGCCCCCGCCTAACTGCGTCAACCCAGAAGCCGCTCGTAAAGGAACAAAGGCTTTCTTTTTAGCATCTTTAGCCTCCCTGGCTTCTCTAGCCTGGGCCGACCCCCTCTGTCTTAAGGGCGCTATTCATGTGCATTCTCACCGGTCTTTTGACAGCAAGGGTTCATTTGAAGATATTGCCGGCGCCGCTCAAGCCGCAGGGCTGGATTTTGTTATTTTGACGGATCATCCTGTTTTGGATTCAACGGCGGCCTGGAAGCCGCCGCCGGCCTCCGGCAATTTGATTTGGATTGACGGAGTCGAGGTCCAGCTCGAAAAACGCCACCAGCTTGCCGTGCTGGGCCCGGCGGCTGGCCGTGTCACTTGGCGTAAAGACAATGAGATGGATGGACTGCGTCAAGCCAAGTCTCTGGGAGCCGTGATTTTTCTGGCCCACCTAGCGTACAGCCCCAGATTCCTCTACCCCGAACTTTTGGATGGTGTTGAAATTTTTAATCCGCATATCAGTCCCTGGCGCTCCTTTTCACGTTGGCCCAGACGTATTGTCCTGGCCTGGCGAGGAAAATTGGAGTCTTTGTGGATAGATCTAATCGAGGCTCATTCGACGGAAATCAATATTTGGTCCGGCATGGCGAAAACTCAACAACTGGGAATTACGGCCGGCAATGATTCCCATCAAAATTTGCGCCTCTTCGGCCGGCAAGTGGACCCTTATGAAATCTCTTTAAGACTCGTCGCGACGTACGTGTGGGTTGAAGAAAAATCCGAAGCCGCCATCTTAGCGGCGCTACAATCCGGACAAAGCTACATCGCCTTTCCTTTAATTGAGGAGGCTCGCGGGTTCCGTTTTGAAATGGCGAACGGGGATATTCAAGCGACTTTGCCGGGCCCGACCCCTGGCCTTATTAAAATTTTTCATGACGGCAAATTGCTACGAACCTCCGCGTCCGCCCTTTCCATCAGAATACCGTCTCCGGCGCAAGGGCTTTACCGAACCGAGGTCTGGCGGGTAGTGAACGGCAAGAAAAAACCTTGGATTTATTCAAATATTATTAGGATTAAAATGTGAAACGAAAGCTTCTGGTTCTTTTTTCTCTTTCGCTTACTTTTCGGCTTGCGCTTTCCGCGGCGGCGCCTGCGCCGCCCCGAATGTCGCGAGCGTTGAGAGCGGCTACCTCCCGTTCCACTGGGTGGCTCGGCGCCGCGGGCAAGACCGAGATTACGCCTGATTTAGCCCGACCCGTGTATCTTGCCGGATTCGGGTACAAGGGCCGCAAGGCAACGGCTATACATGATCCGTTCTACGCCCGCGCCGTTGCTTTAGGCGACGCTCGGCAAACCATTGTTTTAGCCTCTCTTGATTTGATTGGACTTCCACGCCCTTATGTTGAAAAAATCCGACAAGGTTTTCCCGAGGTGTACATTCTTATTGCTTCCGTTCATACGCATTCCGGTCCGGATACTTTGGGTCTTTGGGGGCCGTCGCTGGGCGCAAGCGGGGTTGATCCGATTTACATAGACAGCGTCATCATCAAAACCCAAGCCTTGATCCGTGAAATTCTTGGCCGGCTCGAACCCGTGGAACTCGTTATCGCTAAAACAACAGCGCCAGCGGCTGGATTAGTTCGGGATTTAAGGGACCCGATTGTTATTGACAATGAAATGAACGTCCTTGCCCTGCGCCGGCCGCGCTCCAAAAAAATTTTAGCGAGCATTGTCGAATGGTCCTGCCATCCGGAAGTTTTAGGGCCATCCAACACCGAGGCGACCCCGGACTTCGCCGCCGCCCTTACCGGCTATCTCGATAGCGCCACCGGAGGGACCTCTGTATTTTTTGCCGGAGCCATAGGAGGCCTGATGTCCCCGGACTCGCGGGAAGACTCTTTTGAAGAGGCCTCGCGCATTGGCGCTGAACTCGGCCGGCGGGCAACCCTGGCAATTTCGCGCGCCCAAACCGTCAGCGTGCCGGGAATTCAAATCTCAAGCGGCTCTCTGCGTCTTCCTATTGACAATCCCTTGTATCTGGCTCAATTGAGCAACATTGTTCATGGGAGGGCCCTGATGGATCAAGAGGGCCTGACATGGCCAACGCCGTTCTGGTTTAATTGGCCGGTCCTGGCAAAGCTGATCCCGGCTTGGATCGGGCGCGTTTTCGGCGGCTCACGGCCGTGGCTTGAGACGGAAATCGCCGTGCTTGACCTGGGTCTAGGGCAAGCAAGCATTCTTGCGGTTCCCGGGGAAATTTTTCCGGAATTGGTGACGGGCGGATATGACGGTGAGTTTCGGTTTCACCATCCGCTGATGACTCCGGACAACCTCGCGCCTGCGGATGTTTCCCGCGCGCCGCAAGGGCCTTACCTCAAAGACCTGATGAGCGGAAATATGCGCATGGTGATCGGCTTGGCCAATGATGAATTGGGTTATATCGTGCCGGAGTATGATTTTAAGATCAACCGGCGAAGCCCCGTTCTTCATCCACGGCCCAAAGGGCATCATTATGAAGAGACCAATTCTTTGGGACGCGAGGCGAGTTCGCTCTTGGACAGATCGCTGAAGGATTTACTACTAAGAGCGTTCCCGCCCAAAAGCACAGCGACGCCATAGTGGACAGTTTTGACATAAAGGGCGGAGCTTCGCGCAATTTTCTTTGGCCAGTTTAATAAATAGAGCGTGAAACTCCTGATATAGCAAAGGTTCGGGGGTTAAATTTTGCTCAAAAAACCAACGAATCTCATCATAAGACTTGTTGCCCAATGGCCAGCCCAGCCGTTCGCCAATGCGCCGCGTGTACGCGTCCACCACAAAGACGGGCTTGCCCAGCGCATACAGAAGAATCGAATCGGCTGTTTCCGGTCCCACGCCCCAAAGTTCGAGAAGGCGCCGTCGCAAGGAATCGCTCGGCTGATTCTTAAGGCTTAACAAATCGCATCCAGCCTCGTCACGGGCAAAACGAGCCAGAATTTTCAATTTTTTGGCTTTCTGGGAGAAGTAGCCGCTTGGCCGGATGGCGCGTTTGAGGCGTTCTCTCGAAATCAAAATTAGACGGCGCGGACTGAGCAGGTCTTTTTGATGGAGTTGAATCAGAGCCTTTTCCACATTGGTCCAGGCTGTGTTCTGGGTCAAGATTGCGCCTACCGCAATCTCAAAAGCCTGCTCCGGTTTTAATCGAGGGGCTTGACCAGGATTATATCGGGGCCTAAAATTTTTTCCTTTCGCCCCCTCGCAAACCGGCCACCACCCCTGAGGCCCAAAAGTCGCCAAAAGACGACGGTAAACCCAATCGGGACTAGCCTGTTTTGACGACAAGGCTCGCGCGCCTGTGAACTTTTTGACGTTCAATATAATGGGCGGCTCCACGCCGGATCATCACAATTTCCTTGGCTCCAACCAGCCGCTCCACCCTGGCTGGAGCGCCTAATACCACGCTTCTGGCCGGAATTTTTATGCCGTCTAATATTAAGGCTCCAGCCCCGATTAAAGACCAGGGACCGATCTTAGCCGCCATCACAATCGAACCCATGCCAATTAAAACGTTATCCGCAATCACGGCTCCATGAAGCAGAGCGCGGTGTCCCACGGTTATATTCCGGCCTAGGATTGTGGGAACGCCGGGGTCGCAATGAATAATCGTCCCGTCCTGGATATTCGTCCGTTCGCCGATAACGATTTTGTCCGCATCCCCTCTTAAAACGCATCCCGGCCACACCGAGGCCCAGGCGCTGATCTCCACGGCGCCGATCACCTCGGCCGCCGGGTGGACAAAAGCCTGGGGATGAATTTTAGGAACCTTTCCCTTGAAACTTCGGATCATTCCACCGTCTCATCAGGCCGACAAAGAGGCGGTAAAATCACGGCAAGAGGGCGACGGGCGACTGCTCACAGGGGGCTAATTTTTTAAGCGTCGCCCATTTATGACGAAGGTGCGGGGAAAAGTTTCCGAACGAGCCTCGTAATGCGGTCACAAAATTCCGCGTCTTTGGATCCGAAGGATACCCGCTGCCGAAATCTCCAAACTGGACCCGGAGCCGCTCCGCCTCGCGGTCGCGAGCCACCTTGGCCAAAATGGAAGCCGCCATGCACACGGCATAAATAGCGTCCGCTTTGTTTTCGAGAATCAGATGGGGAGACTCCCGGCTTTTTTTCCAGCCGATAAGATAACGCAGATGGCACAACAGTTTTGGAATTCCCCCCGGCGGAACCATAGCGTCCACAATGGCCACGCGTGGGTTAAACCTCTTGATCAGCCGTGCCACGGCCCGAATTTCAAGCTCATTGATGTTGTTGCGGTCGAGTTCCTCCGGCTGGATCACCACAAGCTCATGCTCAAAATGGATAAGTTCCGCGGCCAATGCCTCGCGCTTTTTGGCGCTCAAAGCTTTTGAATCATTTAATGGAAGCTTCTCAAGCCGCTTACGTTCCTGGAGCCCGCCGACATAAAAGCCGCACATCACCAAGGGTCCAATGAGCGGACCCCTTCCGGCCTCGTCAATGCCCAAAATATTTGTCCCGGCATCCATGGTCATGATTTTCTAACATTTGGAAGGACATGAAAATTCTTTTGACCGGCGCGACCGGGCTCCTGGGCTCAGCAACGACCCCCTGGCTGATGGAGCGTCGGCCTGACTTGGAGCTGACATTGACCTCGCGCCATGAGCCAGGGGAGCGTTTCAAAAAACTCTGGCGGGCCATTGATCTGACGGATCGGGAGGCGACCTATTCGGCCATCACCAAACTCAATCCTGACGTCGTCGTCCATCTGGCCGCAATGAGCCTGCCCGACCCATGCCAAACCAATCCGGAGGAGGCCTTTCGCGCAAATTTTCTCGGCGCCAGAAACGTGGCCCTGGCCTGCGACCGATTTGACGCGGAACTTCTATTTCTTTCTACGGATCAAACGTTCTACGGCGCCCATCCCGAGTTGGCTCACGGCGAATACGACAAGACCAAGCCCGCCAACATTTACGGTCAAACCAAAATTTTGGCTGAGAACTATATTCGTTCCCATTTACGGCGTTACTACATCGTTCGGACCGGGAAAATCTTCGGCGGGCCAAACGATACGCGCAGTATCGTTCACAAGCTTTTTACGGCCTTTAAGGCGGACGATCCCTTTGATGTCGCCAAGGATTGGCGGGCCCATTTGACCCATGCCTCTTATCTCGCTCAAGCCCTGGTCCAATTGATTGAAAAAAAGACCTATGGCATTTACCATGTGGTCAGCCCAGGCGTTCCATCCTATTTTGAAATTGCCGAATATCTTTTGGGCCTCATGAAAAGGCCCTCTCATCTGGCCCACCCGATTTCAGCGCTAACGCTCAATCTCCCTGCCGCCCGCGCGAGCCGATGCGAGCTCTCCGCTAAGCTTTGGGAAGCTGATTTCAATAGTTCTCTCCCGAGTTGGCAGGAAGGGATCAAGCTGTTCTTAAAAGAACGCTTCTGTTGATCGAAAGGCATGGGCTGGCCTCGCGTTTTTCTTAAAAACGAGCTGACGGAGGTAAAAAAAGGGCGGGATTTAGCGCTTAAGGAAGGACAGGAGAGCCTTGCCGAAGAATGCAGGGATATTGTCAGTTTTTTAAGCGAGCGTCTGGCCGGGAATTCTCCTTGTGAAATTCCTGAGAACATTCAGAAGATTGGCTATGCGCTTAAGGCCGGATTCAGAAAATGGTTCAAATTTCGCCTGAAGTCTTACCAGAAAAAAAAGCGCGTTCTATGGCGAAAGCCGTCCAGAACAAAACCCAAGGACAAAAGAAGCAACGAGGCGGTTTGCGCCTGGCGTTTCCTGCGCAACCTAGGAGAAAGCACCGGCGCCTGGGAGGTGGCTAGAAACGAACGCGAGGATGACGACATTGATGTGCGCTCGCTCCACAAAAAGACTGGCCGGACGATTAATTTTCAGGTGACGAAGTACGATCCCCGGGCTGAGGAAGAATTCGCCAGGTTCGGCTTGGCGGTCGGAGGCGGCGACCACGAAGCCCTGATTCAGTTGGCTCTCGACGTGATCCGTGGAAAAATTAACAAATGCCAGACGCCCGGCCTGATCCTGCTTCTGGATTGGTACATGGTCACGCCCCGTCGCATTGCCGCCTTAATGGAAAAACGCTTCCGCGCAATGACATTTGAGAAACTCCAAGGCATTTATATTGTCTGTCCCCGGCGCAACATCGTGGTTAAAGCCCCGGAATCCTAAGAGTCCATTCAGAAAGGCAACCACTCGCGCCCCGGCCGGCTAAGACAGGAGTCGCAAGCATCGAGAACAGCCACCACGTCAACGCCCATTTTAAGGCTGAACAAATCCCTTGAACCAGATCGGATGGCTTGGATAAAAGACTCAATGGCCTTGGTCAAAGGGGGCGTCCTCCCCACTTCCAGGGCTGAACGAAATTTTAAATGCCCGTCATTCCAATCATTCAGTGTCAGCTTGGATGCGCTCAAATCATCTATTACTGCGGCTTGGCTATCAAAAATAAATTCGAAGCGGCGTTGTTTTAATTTCATGAGATTGCCAATGTGAATATCAGCCAGAATGCCTTCCGGGAATTCAATATCCAACCGGAAATTTTGACCCGGCCCTTCGAAGGTCGGTTGACTGTCCTGACATTCGGCCCTAATGGCGAGCGGCCTTGTCCCCGTAAAATCAAGGCAAACGGCAATGTCGTGTGACGCCCAATCCCAAAGGGGCGGCGCATCTTTACGGAAAGGGCCGTAATTGCCGCTCACCGTCTTTATTTTTTTAAGCCTTCCAAAATCTTGCCGGCGTTCTTTTAAAATTTGATAAGCCGGATGAAAAAGATACGTGTGCTCCGTCAGGACCAGAGCCTGACGGCTTACGGCCATTTTCAAAACATCTCTTGCCTCGGCAAGATTTAATGTCAGCGGTTTTTCAACCAGAACTGGGATATTATTTTCAATGGCCTCGATCGTCATGCGGCCATGAAGCCCGGGTGGAGTCGCGACAATAACCCCGTCCAGATCGCCGGAACGAAGCAGGGCCTGCCAATTGTCGGTTACCTTGCAACTAGGACCGACCAAGGCGGAAGTTTGAGGGTTGCGGCTAGACACTCGCGCCAAAACGGCGTCAGGCATTAAGGCGATTGATTTGATATAGGCGCGGCCCCATCGGCCCGCCCCGATAAGACCCAATCGCACCCTCGCGCCGCTCACGGCAACGGGTTGCCGCTATAATGGCTCCCGGCCCATCGAAAAAAACGCCGCAACCCTTCAGAAATGTCTATTTTGGGCTCGTAGCCTAGATGGGTTCGGGCCTTGGTTAAATCAGGACAACGCCGGAGGGGTTCATCCGCCGGATAGCTGTCAGGGTATTCCACGATTTCATATTTCAGAGAACGTCCTATAACGCGCTCGGCAAGCCTGACTAGTCCTAACATAGAAAGCTCGGGTTTGGCGTGTCCGATATTATAGGCCTCCCCGGGAACACCCTTGATCAATACTTTTAAAAACCCCGCAATCGCATCGCTGACATAACAAAATGTCCGCGTTTGTTTTCCTGAACCATAAATTTTAATCGGGCGCCCGGCCTTAATCCGGCTGGCAAAATTAGGCAACACTCGGTAGTCGCTTTCTTGCATTCCGGGCCCATAGACATTAAAAGGGCGGACCGCGTTGACGCTAACGCCGAATTTTTGATGATAAATGTAACACAGGGTTTCTCCCAGACGTTTGCTTTCATCGTAACACGCCCTTGGGCCCTGGCAGGCTACGTAACCGCGATAGCTTTCCGGGGTAGGGACATGGGCGGACGCAGGATCCCCGTAAATTTCGCTCGAACTAAAAAATAAAAACTTGGCTCTGTGGTTGCGGGCAATATTAAGCATGTTCTTGGTTCCAGCCGTTGAGACCTCAAGCGTTTCTAAGGGGTAGGCCCGATAATAATATGGGCTCGCGATTCCCGCCGCTTGAATTACAAAATCAACCCGATCGTTCAACTTCAAAGGCTTGATAATGTCATGTTTAATAAACCGTTGATGCGGCGTTGACGTTAGGCTGGAACCCGCTTTCCCCGCCGTAATAAGATTGTCCACCACGATAAGCCGGCACGGCTTTTTTAGTTTACGCTTGTTAAGATAGGAAAAAACTTCCACGAAATACCGACCCAAAAAGCCACGGCCGCCGCACAAAAGAATCGCCTTGCCGGAAAGCTCGAGAGCGTCATCGCCGATGGCATTGGCAATCTCGGCAATATCCGAATTGACGAAAGAATCAGTCATAAACAACGGGATTGGGCAGGGGCACGATGAAGCGGCCCCCGGACTCGGCATAAGCCTTGTGCTTGGCCCGGATGGAATCCGCAAAATTCCACGCCATGATCACAAGGCAGTCGGGCCGGCGCTCGTAAATGGCCGAAGAAGAAAGGATCGGGATATGAAGCCCGGGCGAGAGAAGGCCTTGTTTCCAGGGGCTATCATCAACGATAAAATCAATAAGGGCTGGCCCTAGCCCGAAATGATACATCAGGGTGGTCGCCTTGGCTGGCGCGCCAAAACCTGCGATGCGCATGCCCTTGCCCTTAAAATCAGAAAGAAGCGCGCTCAACTCGGTTTTGCGCTTCTCGATGTCTGCGGTAAAACGCGCGAATGTCTCCGGCCGATCGAGGCCAAGGCTCTCCTCCAAGCGAATAAGCTCCTCGACGGATGATCCCGCTCGCCGAGGCCCTCCCGCGCATTGAGCCAAACATCGAAGCGATCCACCGTGAGAATCAACCCTGAGGGCCTCGATCATTTGCATGCCGTTGGCTTGCAAAAAAGACCGCAGAGGCTTGACGCTGTGATAAGCCAAATGTTCGTGATAAATGGTGTCAAAAAGGGTTTTCGTGTAAACGTCCAATAAATAAGACACCTCAAAGGCAAATATTCCGTCGGGACTAATTAACTCTCGAACTCCGGCGACCATGCCCTCGAGATCGTCGGCATGAGCGAACACATTGTTTGCCGTCAGCGCGAACGCCGCGCCGTATTTGTCGCGGATTGATTTAGCAAGGGCCGGCGTAAAAAATTCCGGGATGGTTTCAATTCCCGCCTCGCTCGCGCGCCGGGCGGTATCTTTGGCCGGATCCACGCCCAAAACCCTCAGGCCGGACTTTTTAAAAAACCCTAGCAACGTGCCGTCGTTGGAGCCGACATCAACAATGAGATCGCCCGTCGCCGGCTCAAAACGCCGCACAAGATCGTCGGCATATTCCTGAAAATGCTTGACGAAAACAGGAGAAGTGCCGGAAACGTAAACATAATTTTTAAATAAAAAAACGGGGTCCACGATGTCTAAGAGTTGAAGGTGCCGACAATCAAGACAAAAAAATAAATCCAAGGGGAAGGCTTCCTGGTCTTGCGCATCGCGCACAAACGCATTCGCGGGCGGGGTTGGCGTCAGCGATAAAACCAGCTCAAGCCGGCGGCTTGCGCAAAGGCGACAGTTGTCGCGACGGCGGCAATTAATAGACACGCTCGCCGCCACCGTCAAACCATCTGGATGCGGGTCAAATCAGCTTCGTAATCCCTCTGATTTCTTGGATTGCGCGACAAAGTCAGCCAAACCGTGTCTTCCAAAAATTTCATGGCATGATCCACTCCGGGGGGAGTAAAAATCATTTGGCCCGCCTTAACAATCAGGACTTCCGGAGATTTTGGATCCCCGGAAGGCCTGTAATAATATTCCATGGACCCCGATAACATATAGCAATAATGCCAGTCTGTCCCGTGGGAATGATTTCCTCGCACCGCCCCCTGCTTTGAATAAATGACCATAGCGCTTCTAAATAGCGTTTCGACCAAGGGCTGAATGACGCCGCGTTTGTCGGTAAAATTTGCCTCCAGTGGCACAAGGGCCGATGCCGGCCAAACGCTCTCAGCGCCCTGTTTTTTTGATTTTGTCACGAGCATACTATACCATAGCCAAATAACGTCAAACAATTGACGCAATTAACATAAAAATTTCGTAATACTTTAGCGGATTGAAGTAGTCAAAATAGCCGCTCATGGTGAGCCTGTCGAACCATGAGCCAAGACTGCGGGAACGCCCATCCTTCGACAGGCTCAGGATGAGCGGGAAACTTCAGACCGCTAAAGTCTTACAAAATTTCTACAAGTCACAATCTCCGCCTCTGGGCCCGATCGAGCGAAATAATTTCAAATAAAATCTTCCCGTACCCTGCGCGTTTAGCAAAACCAGCCAAGGCTGCCCTGTAGCGCTCGCCCTGGGAACGGTATATCTCCGGCGCCGGCGCTTCGGTTTTATAGTCGCAAATAACCAGCGTCCCGCCGTCTTCATAAAGCAAGTCCACGCGGCCCGTCACCAAGGACTCCCCTTCTAAATACGCCACAGGCAGTTCGCGGGCCAGAAGTTTGGCGGCGGCAAGCTCCTTCCAAAGCGGCGAGTCAAGGAACCGGCCCAGAATCTCCCGAGCTTGGCGCGCGGCATGGGGCTTGGGCGCACCCTCAAGATACGCCTCCTGTTCAATAGAATCTTGAAGGCAACGATTTCTTTCATCCGCTTGGATCGCGGCGCGCCAGGGCACTCGTTCCAAGGCGCCGTGAAGAATTCGCCCCAGGCTTTGAATGGGATCTCGGTGCGGGAGCGGGCCTGCGTCCTCTTCAAGGGTCGCCCAAGCGTGCTCGGAGGCGTAAATTAAGGCCGGGGAAGAAGGGCCGGTGAGCGGGAAAAAATCGGAAGGATTTTCATTCATGGTTTCTTCTATGTCCAATTTTCTATTTTTCGTCCCATCGCGTTGTGTTTCCCTTTTTTCGATTTCCGTTGTATTCTCAGATGGCGCCCGGCAGGCATGACAATGCAGTTCCTCGGCCAAGCCTTTGGCCTTGCCCAAAAGACGCCGGATCGGTAGGACGTAAGAGCCGGCGCGATTTTTAATTTGATCGCCGGGATCAAAAATCACCAGAGCGCGTTTGGCCCGCGTCAAGGCCACATAAAGAATCCTTTCCTCTTCGGCCATCTGGTTTTTCTTAGATGATTCTTTAAGGGATTCGTAAAGCGCTTCGTCCGTGCCGATAAATTTTCCCTTGGCCGCCGCCAGAGCCAAGGCTGTCTGGCCCGTGGCCGGATTCCAGAGAAGACGCGAGGAGGAACTCTTTAAAGACCAATCGCCAAGCCCGGCCAATAATACACAGGGAAATTCCAGGCCTTTGACCTTGTGAATCGTGGCGATTTTGACGCTATCGGACTGCCAAGGAGCCTCGGCCGCCTCATCGCCCTCATCGTCCTCGTCGTCGCGGATCACTTTCATGCGGCGGCGCAAGGTCTCAAGATATTCGGCCAAATCGCCGGCCTTCCAAGACATCTCCCGGGCAATGTCAAGCGCCTGGACCTCCTCCAAGCCCACGCCCAAGGCTTGACTCTCAAGGTCAAAGGCTCCGACCAATTTCTCCACAATTGGGCCGGGTGCCGCGCCGGCGCCTAACTCTTTCTTAAGAATCTTCAGACTTTCGCTGATCGCCTTGAGCCGCGCCGGCCCATCTTCCTGCGGGGATTTAAGAGGGGAACGCGAAAGATAAGCTAAGGCATTTGCGTCGCCGGGATTGCGAAACATTTCGGCCAGCCAGGAAAGCTCACGGACCACGGCGCTCAAACGCAAAAGGACCGAAGGCGAGGCGCCCAACACGGCTGGGATGCCCAGCTTTCTTAGCTCATCGTAGTAATGCCAGCCATGAGTCATTTTTCGAAGGAGAATGGCGAAATCCTTCCATGCCCATCCGTGTTGGGCCGCCAATTGGGCCACGGTTTGGGCCGCATGGCGCGCTTCCTGGCGCCGACGTTCCGCGGCCCCAAGTTCCTGGAGCGGCATCTGATGCCACCAAATCCGACCGGGGCCGTCCGGGCCGGCCAAGGCGCTCGTCATCGGCTCATAGGCCTGGGTGTCGCCCTCATAAACTCTATTAATAAAATCAAGAATCCCGGGATGACTTCGCTTGTTGCCTGTTAGCTCCCAGAGAGTAAAATTTTTCAAAGCCGAGGGCTCAAAAATTAATTCAGGGGCCGCTCCTCGGAACGCATAAATGGATTGAAACGGATCGCCGACTAGAAACAGCCGCCCGGCTTGTGGCTGGCCCTGCGCGGAACCGGCCGCAAGCCGGGTCACGATCCGAAACTGCAACGGATCCGTGTCCTGAAGCTCGTCAATCAGCAAGTATTTGGCCTGCGCTCGCAATTCAGACCAAAGTTCAAGCGGCGCGCTTTTCAAAAACGCATCGAGCCAATAGAGCAACAAATCATAATCCAAATACCCTTCCTCGCGGCTTTGTTCGATCGCATGCGTGACGAGTCCGACGGTATGAGGAAGAATCTCCAAGGCCTCCATCGGCAAATTTTTTTCGCCGGGCATGCCTCTGGCAGAAATCGCGGCGCCTGAGACGCTATTGTGGCCGTCGGCCTTGCCCTGCGCCCATCCCCGCTTAACCAGATTCAGCATCTCGCTGAATAGCTTGACGGCCGACGAATAGCTCACGCCGTCAAAAACTTGCGTCAGGGATATGGCCTCCGGCGCGCAGGATTCTTCCACAACGCGCTCGAGCGTACGGCCGGAAGGATCAAAATGGGTCAAGATTCCGCCCAGCGCTTCAAAAGGATAGCGCTCTAAAAGTTTCTTGGCGAATCCATGGATAGTGCCGATCTCAAGCCCGGGATAAACAGCGGCCCGGGCGAGTTCCTCGGCCCGGCCGCGGATTTGAGTCCAGGCCGAAGATCCGCGAGGGATCAATTTGAGCGTCTCCAGGGCCGAACGCAACTCAAGCCACGGCATTTCACCGGAATTCTCTAAAATTTTTTCGGAATCGGCGGTTGCGATCGCCTCCAAGAAGTGGCCCACGCGGGCTTTTAACTCCTGGGCCGCTTTCTCGGTAAAAGTGATGGCCACCACGCCCTTGGGAGTTCCCTGCCAAAAAATCGCGGCCAAATACTTGGCGGCCAAAAGGCGGGTCTTGCCCGATCCGGCGCAAGCGCGCACCACAATGTTCCGCTCAAAATCAGCCAAAATCGCGGCCAGGTCCTGCTCGCCGCCGGTTTTAATCATCTGAACGGGATTCCTTCAGCGCTTCAAAACTCGATTTAAGACTGGTTGTAATCTCGTCATTGGCAGAGCGTAGCCAAGGAATGTTTTTGCCGCAAAGGGCTTGATACTGACACCAGCCGCAACGCTGGCCAATGTTCTCATGAGGCCAGAAAGGAAAAACAACAGTCCCTGCGCCGTCGAGACCCTGGCGGAACCAACGGACCCATTGGCCAAGCGCCTCTTTAAAACCATCCGCCTCCGATGGGTCCCAGGAATAAAGAAAAGGAGGCGACGCCCCCTGATTAATCTCCCAATAAGGGCTGGCCATGGTGACAGCCCCGCCGCCTCCTTGCCCCTGGGCATAAAGAAGGTAAAAAAGTATCTGCAAACCGTAACTCGCCCCCTGGGGGCTGGCTGGGTCTAAAAGTTTAAGCAGCATTTGCCGGGGCTTGGAACGCTTGCCGGTCATACTGACAAAAACCGATCTGCGCTTGAGCTTAAGCTCCCAATAATGGCGGCCACTCGAGGAGGTCGCGGTCCCTCGCCCCTGCGGGGATCGTTGGGCCTCTGCCCTTGGGACAGTGGCGCTTGGGGCGTCGGAGACCTTGCTGTTGCCACTCAAAACAAGGTCGGCCCGGCATTCCAGGCCGGATAATTCCGCAAGGCCGTCCACCAGGGCCAGCGTCTTTTCGGGTTCCACGCAATCGCAGGCGATCTCTTGAATGAAGCCTTTGATTTGCCGGCCTAGCTCCTCTAACACCTTGGAAATTCGGCCGAGTTTGTACCGTTCAGCGGGACCCAAATCACTAGGCTCAATTTCCGGAAACGCTTGACGTATAGTCGCGGCCCAATGGCGCTCCAAGCTCTCCGGCTCTTTCTTCTGCAAGGCCAGGACCAATGCCTTGGAAAACGCATCGCCAAGCGCCGGGGCCGGATAAAATTCCCCCCGGCGCAAATTTTTAAGCCCAGGAAGTTTCGCCGCTTTTTGCATCCAGAAAGCCTGCGGGCAAGAAAGATAATTCCCCAAGGTTGTGGGCGCAATTTTGGGATGCCGATCGAGCCATTGAGTCCATTCCTTACGGCTCATCTCAAGAACAGCGCCGCCCTTCTCAGGGAGGGCCGGACCGGCAGGCTGAGCAAAAGCCTCCGTCAAGCGGCGCTCGCCCTGATTTAGTAATAGCCTCAAAGATTTTGCCCCGGCAAAATTTTTAAGCCAGGTCAGCCGGTCCTCCCAAAGTCTGGAACGCAAAACAGAGCCGCCGGCCTGAGACAACCCTGCGTTAAACGCGCAAAGATAAGGCGAGGGCAATACAGGACTACCCTCGCCGTCCATCAGAGGATAACTGATCACAACGCTTGATCGCGCTATATCCGCCATCATCCGGAAAAGTAACGCCTCGTCCGCGGCTCCCGCGACCGAGGGTTTAAGCCGCGAGCCGCGCATCCGGTGGCGCGACCCCGGCGCTAAACCAAAGCCCAGGTCATTAAGTCGTCCCCGCACCGCATCGGAAAGATAAGGGTCCTCCTCCATGGGCCTCGGGTAAAATTGGTTGCTCGCGCCACAAAGAAAAACGTGCCCAAAAGCGGCGCCCCGCGCCTGATGCGCCGCTAACAGCCACACGCCGTCGGAATGCAAAAGGGTGCGGGCGGTTTTCAGCGCCGACGCATCCATCATCTCATGAAGAATGGAGCGGGCAAAATATCGCGAGCTAAAAATTTTGGCCGGCAGACTCGAGATCGTCTCGTACAAGCGTTCAAGGGCCTCTCGCACCAAGACCGGCTGTTCCGGATCAAGGACCTTGCCCAGCCATCGAACAAGCCCTGCGGACGAAGGGTGTTCCGCGAGCGCCGCTCCCTCTAACAGCCGCAACACCCACTCCTCGACCAAGGAAACCGTCCGCTCGCGAAGAGCCCGGGGCACGGCGTCTTCCTGAGCCGCGATCCGAGCCGCCAAGGCGCTCAAGCGGCCCTCCCTTTGTAAATTCCCCAGGATGGGCAGTGGAAGCGACAGAAGCCTGGCCAAAACAGCGCGGACCGGAGTCACAAAATCAACCCTAAGGTTGCTTTGGTCCCTCCCTACCAATTCCAATGCCTCTGCGGCCTTGGGACGCTCCCAAAAAGCCAGGGCCGCTTTTAAGGCCAGTCCCACAGGCTTGGCTCCCAACGTCTCGGACGGGTCCTCGGCCATGACAAAGGGAATGTTGTTTTGCGTCAGCGCCCGCTCCAGAACGGTCCGATAAGGCTCGATCTGGCGCGCCACAATGGCGCAGTCGCTCCAGGGAACCCCCTGACTACGGCGCGAGCGCAGATGCTTGGCGATCACCCAGGCCTCTTCCTCCGGACTCGGGCATTCGATCGTGGAAAAGGCCGGTCTGGAATTTGAATTATCATTGCCGCCGGTCCCAATATATTTCTCCTGGAATCCCCACCCGATCATTTCCTCAACTAGCCCCTGTGTCGCCTCATGCCGTAAAACAAAAAAAGTCATGCCATCGGCCGCTGTCACGCTCAAAGATTTCAAAAATAACTTTTGCACCCCGACAAGATCGGAAAATCCCCACAACCAAAGGGGGGGAAGCGCCAAGGCTCCGATGTGAGCGCGTAGCCGCTCCGAGGCCTGAATCATCATTTCCGGGCCGTCCGTCCACTGTGCCGCGCCCGCGCGGCCAAGATAGCGGTGGTAGAGGGCCAAAAGATTCTGCGCGCGCCCTATGGCACGCGGAGAAAGCCCCTCAAAAGGCTCCGCCCCGCAGAGCCATTGGGCCTCCTCTCCACTGACGCCGGCGTCCCGCAATTCGCGCAACACTTCATAGAGCCGGCGCACCGTGGGATAGGGATCATTTTTGGGATAAACGAATTCATGGCCGCCCTCTTGCAAAATTTCCCAGACCAGGGCGACATAACGCTTGTCTTCAATCACCTGAGGAAGGGGCTCTTTCATGCGGCGAAAAATTTCCAGCGCGAACTGATGAAGCGTCAAAACCTGAACACCGGCCAAATCATTGTTTAAATGCTTGGCGAGTTGCCGTAAAATCCAATGCCGGCAAATTCCGGAAGGCACGATAATCCAATGGCCGGTCAGCTCCCGGCTTTGCCCTTGATCCAAAGCCTTGGCCAACGCCTCGGCGAGCGCTTGAGCGTGATCCGCCGTATAGAGCCAGCGCATATTATCTATATGTTAGATAATGACAAAGAAAAATTTTTATTATTTTTTGGCCTTTTTAGCGTTTTTGGCCTGCTTGGCCGTGATCTTTGGAGAGGTGCGTGAGCGGTTTAAACGGCGCGCCTGGAAAGCGCGTAGACTCGAAAGGGTCTCGAGGGTTCGAATCCCTCCCTCTCCGCAGTACGCCACAGATTTCAAAACCGGCCCCAGAGGGGTCCGGCTCGGCGTGCGGCAACAGATGAAAGACGATTAAAATGGGGTAATTCTCCACGGGCGATGGTCCGTGGCGTCATCTTAGACGGAACTGTTACGCTCAATCCCCGGTCTAAAAAACTGGCGTTTTGTGAGAAAAAAATTACCCGATGCGGATTTTAAGCAGGACGGACTTCACGATACCGTTTTGAACGATGCGCCGGACCTCGGCCTTTACGACAACGCCTCGCTCGATTGCCTTGGCCACATCTCGCGAGCAGACCTTCTTGAGGTAGCCCAAGCGCTTGCCATGGTAATAAACGCTGACGGCGTATGAATCATATTGGTTCTGCGAATCCCTCTTAAGTTCCAGGGGCGTTCCTTCTGGCAGATCGAGCCGGTCCTTTTTTTCAGCGTAGGGTATGCCCGCCAAATCGCTTAGGAATTCGCAAGAATCAAATTCCTCGTGAGAAGCGATCAGTTCATAATTGTCCGTCGGGAGCCGGGCTCCGCTTAAGACGAGAAGCGTGAAGGTATCTGCATTTGGGTCCTCGATTTCCCAATAGCTTAAAAATTCTTTGAAATCGCCTCGTGAACGGTCCGGCAGCCTGGCCGCAAATACTTCCAAAGCGTTTTCCTTGTAGAGCTTGCCGGTATCCAGAGGGAAAGCGGTGTGCCCCTTGAAGCCTTGCTTCTTGGCTTCCTCCAAGTCGGGGCCGGCCAAATAACGAAAAGTGACCCGTCCAAAGTTGTCGCGTACAAGCTCCCCCACTATGTGCCGGGGGCCATGCGTGAGCGCCTGCCATGTCAAATAGGCCTTGTTGATGTCAGTCGGCGTCTTAGTCATTGTTTTTATCAGAGAAATTCCATTCTTAAAATATCCCGCCTTGCGCAGACCAGCCTCTCTATAAAGTCTGCCCTCTGGGCAGTCATTTTGCAAGCTTGAGATTCTACGGGTGTTGTGGCCACATCCTTTAGAATGGCCCGAATGTCCTCATTCTTAAAAATGGTCAACTTTCCAATTATATTTTTAATAGAGGCGTGGGTATTTTTTAGCCTGTGCAACAGTTCAATGCACGTCGTCTCTTTAAGATTTC
>CAYHKQ010000008.1:4820-41505 GCA_964357255.1 uncultured Elusimicrobia bacterium | reverse complement strand
AGATAAATGCCGGCCGCCACCATGGTGGCCGCATGAATCAAGGCGGAAACCGGAGTCGGGCCTTCCATCGCGTCCGGAAGCCAGACGAAAAGAGGAATCTGGGCCGATTTTCCCATGGCCCCGCACAAAAGAAGCAAGGAGGCCGCTAAGGCCACGGAAGGCGCAAAAAATCCGACATGAGCCATCTCTTCGAGGCCGCCGATGGACAGAGTTCCGGCTTGAGTAAAAATCAAGAGAAGCCCCAAACCGAAACCCAGGTCTCCAAGTTTGGTCGTGATGAACGCCTTGCGCGCCGCCTGGGCCGCTTCCGGTTTTTCAAACCAGAATCCAATCAATAGATAGGAACAAAGTCCCACCAGTTCCCAGCAGGCGAAAAGGATCAGTAGATTGTCGGCTAGGACCAAACCCAGCATGGACGCCGTAAATAACGACAGATAAGCGTAGTAGCGTTTGAAACGCGGATCCCCGTGCATGTAACCTAGGGAATAAATTTGCACCAAGAGTGAAACCAATGTCACCACGCCGAGCATGACGATGGCAAGGCCGTCGAGACGCACGCCGATCCTCATCTGATAAATCCCGACGTCGAACCAGGGAACGTTCCATTCGTAAGGAAGGCTTAAGGTCCCGCCCAAAGCCCCGGCCATCAGCAGGGCGCTCCACAAGAAACAGCCTCCCATAACGGCGATCCCTAAAGAGGCTCCCTTGCCCGGCAACCGTCGGCCAAAGGAAAGAATCAAAACAAAAGCCGCCAAAGGCAGAAAAAATAGAAACGGCGAATACTCGAGCATCAATCCGACACCAGAACTATTTTAGAAATTCCGGAGCCAAGTTTAAGAAACTTCCCGGAGGAACGGGGAGGAATGACCCTTTCTCTATTCTCTAGGCATGCCCCTCATGAAAGGCCGTAATGAATCGCTCCCGATTTTTCAAAAAAGCGTCAACCAACATGGGGTCAAATTGTGTGCCGGCGTGACGCGCCACTTCCTCAAACGCCTCATCAAGCGGCATCGCCGCTTTGTAAACCCTTTTGGAACTCATCGCGTCAAATGCGTCCGCCAAGGTTACAATCCGGGCTTCCAATAAAATCTGCTCGCCTTTGAGTTGATTGGGATACCCCGTGCCGTCGTATTTCTCATGATGGGCTAACGCGATTTTTCCGGCCACCTTCAACAACGGCGACTTAAAATTTTTAAGCATTTCATATCCGTAAAGGGAATGTTTCTTCATTTGGGCGTTCTCCTCCGGCGTAAAGCGGCCGGGTTTCTTTAGAATCTCGTCGGCAATTGCCACCTTGCCGATGTCATGAAGCGGACTGGTCACGCGAATCACCTCAACCTCGGACGCCGGCAATCCGATAACCTCGGCCAAGTGGGCGCAATAACTGCTCACGCGCCGAATATGAGGACCAGTGTCGTCCTGATCCCGGTATTCCGCGGTTTGAGCTAAAGCATAAATAGATTCCAAGCCCGCCAACTTCAAGCCTTCAAACAATTGAAAAATTTCGTAAGTCGCCGAAAGCTGTCCGGCCAACAGGGACAACAGGCCCTCATCCTCGTCGCTGAAGCGAGGACTGTGAATTTTGTTAAAGGCCGCCAAAACCCCGATGGTCTGACCCGATGAATCCTTCATGGGCACGGCCACCACTGAACCAGTCCGAAAATTCGTCATTTTGTCGAAATCGGGATTAAAATTAGGATCCTGATACGCGTCCGCCACATTGACCGCGCGTCCGGTTCTCGCCACATAGCCGGCGATTCCCTGGGTCACGGGAAAACGAAGAGCCTTCAGATGAGGCTCGTTGAGCCCCAAGGCGAATTTTCCGTATAGCTCACCCGCGATTTGATCCAATAAAAAAATAGTGGAGCGCTCCGCGCCCAAAATTTCCTTGACCTCCTGACTGATCATTTCAGCCAGACGGTTTTGATCACGAGTCAAAAGGGTCTTGCGATGGAAAGAGACCAAAAGGCGCAGTTTTTGGCCATCCGTAATCGGCGAGGGTTTCTTAAAAGATCCCATGGAAAATTAGTTACATTCTATACTTATCAAAAAAACGAACTCGCTCCCTTGCGCTTGCCAAGCATAAAAACCCCCGGCCAAATCATATTGGAACCGGGGGTTAAAAGAATGCTCAAGAACGGAATTATTTAGCCGTTGCCATCTCCTTTCGTTTAACGGCGCCGGCCTTGCCTATCGCGGCGCCTGACAAAGCTGAAAAGTATTCCTTCGAGTCCTTGGGATTAGGTTTGATGGTCTTAGCGCTCTGGTTCCAGCCCGCAGGACAAACCTCGCCAGACTTTTCCACAAATTGAAACGCCCTGAGAACGCGAATGGTTTCCTCCACGCTACGGCCTACACTCAAGTCATGGACCACCTCATAAGCCACCTTCCCCTTGGGATTGATCAAAAACAGGCCGCGCAAGGCCAGCCCGCCCTCGGTCAAAACCCCGTAATCGGCCGCGATCTTTTTCGTAAGATCGGACAAAAGAGGATAGCGAATGCTCCCCAAGCCGCCCTCGCTGCGAGAAACCTGGGTCCAGGCTAAGTGCGCGTAATGGCTGTCCACCGAGCAGGCCAAAATCTCCGCCCCCAGTTCCTTAAACTGATCATACGCGTCGCTGAACGCCGTAATCTCCGTCGGGCAAACAAAGGTGAAATCAAGCGGGTAAAAAAACAAAATGAGCCACTTCCCATTATAATCAGCTAGCTTAATTTCTTTGAATTGGCCCCCGATCACAGCCTTGCCGGAAAATTCCGGCGCGTCCTTTTGCACTAAAGTTCCTGACATAAAAACCTCCTTTTAAAACAGCGCCTAAGCGCTCTTTCATGCGATTGTTCCCACCTTGCCCGAGGCGCGGATCGCCCAGTAAGCGCCGGCAACGGCCAAGGCGGAGCAAATTACAAAAGCCATGATATTAAACGAATAGTCGTGAGTAAAATGAGCGGGCGCCAACATGGCAAAAAGCATGGGGCCGGACAAGTATGTGTTAGTCCGTGACGCGAGATAGGCTTTTCTTCTGAGCGCCGGCAACTCCTCGGCGCTCGATTGGCCCGCCAACATTTTCTTCTGAGCGGGCCAAATTATAAACCAGACGTTAAACCACATAATGCTCGCCATCGCCATGCCGATCAAAATCCAAACAGCGCGCGAAGTCATGCCGTTTTCATCGGAAAAAAGAACGCTGGGGCCAAATCCCAAACCCGGAGTGTGCATATAGCCCAAGGTAAAAAGCGCCCATCCGGACACAAATGTGGTCATTGCTCCCCATCGAAACCACCACAGCGCCCTCAACAGCAACTTGGCGTTGACCGCCTTTTTCGCGGCGTCATCCAAAGACGCCTGAAACGGAACATTGACAAAATTAAAAAAATAC
Source organism: uncultured Elusimicrobia bacterium (assembly GCA_964357255.1). GTDB lineage: Bacteria > Elusimicrobiota > Elusimicrobia > JACQPE01 > JACQPE01 > JBBTIS01. Next base: position 38,131 of record CAYHKQ010000008.1, on the reverse strand, counting down.
AAATGGCCGATCCAGACGATTCCCGCAATCACGTGGAGCCACCGCGTCGCCAGATGAACCATATCCATTAATTATTACCTCCTTCTTTCCGAAATAACTTTACAAATTTTGTAACTGTTCAGATAAAACGTGAAACGGGAAAACGGGAAAAAATATTCGATACGGACCGAGCTAAAGCGCAATCGCCGTTCACCATCGCTCCCCGGGGGCGGCATAAGGCTTTAATGAATAAAGATACGCGACCAAGGCGTCAATTTCATCGCTCGTTAGAACTTCACCCCAGCCTGGCATTAAAACCATGGGATCGGGACCATTGAGATCGGCCTTGTCAGATTTTTTTCCGTTTCGAATCCTGGCCACGACCTCCTCTTTGGAATAACCCTCCGCCGTCCGAATCAACGCCGGAATTTGCCCGCCCGTCACGTTATTATTGGGATACCCGCCCTTGCCGTCCCTGCCGTGGCAGGACGCGCAACCGACGCGCTCGTAAATCACGCCGCCGCGTTTGACGGGATCGCCCAATATATCCTTCCTGTCCCATGGCTTGCCTGTGGCGGAAAAATCCCGGCCTTTTAAGGAAAAAAGATAATCCGCTATGCGCGATCGGGCCTGGTCCGTTAAATGAAAATTTGGCATGGGCGTATTGCTCTTCCAGGCGCGCGGATCCTTGAGGTAAAGGTTGAGCCACTCGCGAGTCGCGCGAAATCCCATGTATGTCAAATCCGGCCCATAAGCGCCGCCGGAATTGCCCACGCGATGACAGCTGTTGCAACCGTAGCCTATAAAATAGGCCCTACCTTGGCTCACGGGATCAACGTTTCGCCGGCAGGCCGCTAAAACGCCCAACGCCAAAAGCAAAAAATTTATTCTCCTCATCTTCGGACTAAAGTCCTATCCCTTCAAAAGATTGAATTTCTCGACGAAGACCGTGTCGAATTTGCGGTAGATGGCGAGAATCAAGGCCAGGCCTACGGCGGCCTCGGCCGCGGCGATGGTGATGGAAAAAATGGCCAAAACCTGGCCCACCGGAGCGCCGGGATAAAGAATGCGGCTAGCGGCCACTAGATTAAGGTTGGCGGCGTTAAACATCAATTCCACCGCCATTAAAACGCTGATTACGTTGCGGCGCGTGATAGCGCCAAAAATGCCGATTGCAAAAATCAATGCGGACAAAATTAAATAAGGAGTCACCCCGCCACATCCTTGCCGGCGCCGCGTCCCGGCCCGTTCTCTTGATCCATCAATCCTTTGGCCAAAAGGCTGGCCCCGACCAAGGCCACCAAAAGGACAACGCCTAAAACTTCTATGGCCACGACATAGGGCCCGAACATCACCGATCCGATAGAATTCGTTGTCGGGACAAAATCGGGCTTAACCGAGGCCTGCAGAGCGGCCAAGGCGCCCTTGACCTGCAAAATAACGCCGGACAAAAGAGCGAACGCCAAAAAAGCGGCAATGGCCCCGGCCCCGACGATCTCATTGAAAGGCCTCTCGCTTAATTCAGCCCTGCGGCCCGCTAAAAGAACGACAAAAAGGAATAATATGGCGATGGCGCCCACATAAATCAAAACCTGGGCGGCAAAAAGAAAGTCCGCGCCCAAGAGAGCGTAAAGACCGCCGATCATACCCAGGCACAGCCCCAATAACACGGCGCTATGGACGACATTGCGCATCAGGACGACGCCAAGGGCCGAAACAAGAGCGATGAGCGCTAAAATCGTGAATAAAGCGTAACTTAACATCAGAATTCCTCGCTTCGATCGCAATGCAATTGCCGCTCGCCGCTCGCCGCTCGCCGGTCAAAAAAGGAGCCTTTCGCTGATCTAACCCCCAACCCCCGACAACTAACGACTGATATTTTGCTCCGCAAAATTTTCATCGTCTTGACGGAACCTCTTCGATGGGAATTTGAAATTCCGGAATCACGTAAACCTTTTCTTTGGGATCCCAGTATGTGCCCACCCAGGGATCGCCCTGTTTCCAGGCGCGCACCATCTCGTGACGTGAAAAAAAGACATGCTCATAATCGAGTGAATGCCAGACGGATTTGGGCTTGGTGGGGCAAACCTCCTCGCAGAGCTTGCAAAAATTGCACTTGCCGAAATCAATGGAGTACCATTGCGTCTTGGCGATTTTCTTGCCCTCCGGCGTCTTCATATTCTCCAAGTCAATGCAATCCGATGGGCAAGCCTTGATGCAAAGATTGCACCCGATGCAGGTGGCCGGATCAAAAAGAAGCATGCCCCGGAAACGCTCGTAGGGCTTGAGCTTCGCTAGGGGATAATTAACCGTGATCGAAGGCAAAACCAAGTGCCGCAACGTCACCCGCAGGCCCTTGAAGGTTCCGGCAAAACCGTCATAAATCGAACGAAAATATCCATTCATAAAAAAATGTACGGGATCGAAAAAATAATATTGACAAAACTCCACGGCAAAAGAAATTTCCAGGTGAAATCCATCAGCCGGTCAATGCGAAAGCGCGGAAACGTCCAACGAAACCAAAGGAAACAAAAAACAAAAAATAAAGTTTTCGATAAAAACCAAAACCAGGAAGGAATGACGCTCAACAACGGCGTCGGGGCCGCGCCGCCGCCAAAAAAGAACGTGGCGATCAGGGCGGCGGCGAGAAACACATAGGCGTATTCCGTCAAAAAAAACAAAGCGAATTTCATCCCGGAATACTCGGTGTGAAACCCGGCGACCAGTTCGGACTCGGCCTCCGGAATATCAAAGGGGGTCCTATTGGTTTCCGCCACGCTCGCAATCAAAAATATCACAAAAGAAATCTGCCCCACGATGGGATAAAAGAAAAACCACTTGGGAAAAAATCCCATCCAATAGCCTTCCTGGGCTTGAACAATTTTGGTCAACGACAGACTGCCGGCTAAGGCCACCATCGGAACAATGCTGAAGGCCCGGGGAAGCTCATACGAGACCAACTGAGCAGCGGAGCGCAAGCCGCCCAGGAGAGAATACTTATTCGCGCTGGCCCAACCCGCCAGGACAATTCCCAAAACGCTGACCCCGGAGCAGGCAAAAACATAAACAATCCCGACATCAATATTGGCCGCCTCTAGGTCGCGCCCAAAGGGAACCGGGGCGAAGCAAAGGAGAACCGGGGCGAAGGCCAAGGCCGGCGCGATGCGATAAAGCCAGGAATCTTTTTGCGCCGGCGCCGCGTCCTCCTTGATTAAAAGCTTTAAACCGTCCGCCACGGTCTGAAGCCAGCCGTGCCAGCCGCCCACGAATATGGGGCCGAGCCTCGATTGAATATGAGCCGATATCTTTCGTTCCCACCATACGAGAAAAAGACCGTTGATCAAAATAATATGCAAAACCACGATGGCTTTGACCAAAATCCACACCGCCTCCACCGACCAAGCGGGCGCTTCGGGAAGCCGCGCCTGCGCCCATTGCCGATAAAATTCATGTAACGCCGCCAGGGGCGCGCCGATTTCCCCAAGTCCGACGGCCAGGGCAATAGCGCCGATCGCTATGGCGCCGAGGACAAAAGCGCCGCGCCGATAGCTCTCGCTAATCCAGGGATGGGGCCAAAGGTCGCTAGGCCAAAGACGGCCCTCTAAAAGCGTCCCCTTGGTTTTAGAAGCCCATAATCGGCGACGAATGTCCGGGCAAGCCGCCTTTGGATCAAACGCCGGCTTTGCCGGCGCCGCCGGAGCCGCTTCAGCCATAAAAGCCCTCGCCGTTGTTTTGCATCATTGGCGTCTTTGGCCTCATTGGCAATATTGGCCTTGCCCTCATCTGTCCACCTCGCCCAGAACAATGTCCGTAGAACCCAGGATCGCAATCACATCGGCCAATTTAAGTCCCGTTAAAATCTCTTGAAGGACGGCAAGATTAATATATGAAGGGGCCCGCGCGTGAAGCCGATAGGGCGCGCTACTGCCGTCCGCAACCAAATAAATCCCTAAATCTCCGCGCGAAGCCTCCACGTGCGCGTACGCTTCACCGGCCGGCGGCTTAGGAATTTTAGCCACGCCCTTGGCCATCACGTCGCCCGCCGGCAATTGGCCCAGGCATTGCTCCACAATCCGGATAGACTGTGTCATTTCTAGAACCCGGACATGGTAGCGGTCCCAGCAAGAACCGGTTTCGCCGACACAAACATCAAAATCCAGCTTGTCATAAACGCAATAAGGGTCGGTCTTTCTCACGTCATAAGGAACGCCGCTTCCTCTTAAATTTGGTCCGGTCAGGCCCCAGTCCAGCGCGGTCTCTTTGCTTAAAATCCCGACTGTTTTTGTGCGATCCAAAAAAATCGGATTGTATGTCAACAGGTCGTCATATTCCCTGATCTTACCCTTAAAATAATTTAAAAACTCCCGGCATTTTTCCGTCCAACCCTGCGGCAAATCAGCCGACACTCCGCCGATGCGGATATAGTTGAAAGTCGTGCGCGCTCCGCAGGCCATTTCAAAAAGATCCAAAACCATCTCTCGCTCGCGAAACGCGTACAAAAAAGGCGTATAGGCTCCGATGTCAATGCCATAAGTGCCTAAAAAAAGAAGGTGGGAAGCGATGCGATTGATCTCGCACATCAAAACGCGCAGATAATTGGCCCGGGATGAAATCTCAAGATTCATCAACTTCTCAGCCGCCAAACAAAAAACCAAATTGTTCGGCATAGCCGAAACATAATCCCACCGGTCCGTCATCACCACGCATTGATGATAGCCGCGCAACTCGGCCAACTTTTCCGTTCCACGGTGAAGATATCCGATGTCCGGTTCGGCCTTTACAATGATCTCGCCGCTCAGGGTAAGCCCCAGGCGCAGGACACCGTGCGTGCTGGGGTGCTGAGGCCCCATGTTAACGAACATGGTATCGGTCTTTAAATCAGTCATATTTATCCTTGATATGAACATAATCCTTGCGCAAAGGATGCCCCTTGATAAAATCCGGAGTTAAAATCTTTTTAAGATTGGGATGCCCTTCAAAGACCACTCCTAAAAGATCGAATATTTCGCGCTCCTGCCAATCCGCCCCCTTCCATAGAAAAATAAGAGACGGCACGCGGGGATCGCCGCGCGTCGTCTCGACGCGCACAAAAATTCGACTTTTGGCGGCCCAATTGCTGAGCGCATAAATGACTTCAATGGCCTCTCGATAAGGAAACCCCGGCGTCGGCGGCTCGCTTATCATCTGAGACCTGACGCCCTCGGGCATAAAAGGATTGGGATTGGGGTTGACGATATATCCCTTCAAATCTACCGGCCCCTTCCAGTCCACGGCCGTGATGAAATCGAGAAATTCGTAACCCAACTCGTCTTTAAGCATTTTTATGACGCCGATGAGCTTGGAAGGGCCGGAGAGCTTAACGCTCAAATGCCCTTTAACAGGGGCAGGCTCCATCAATTGCAGACCGCTAAATCTTTCCTTAAGTTTGGCGATAGCCGCATCCGTTACCATACCCTTGCCCCTTTCTCTTGAATTGGGCTCGCCATGGCCTGGCGAGTCGGCGCAAGCCTTCCTATTTTTTCCTGAAGTTTAATGACGGCGTACTGCAGGGCCTCGGGACGAGGAGGGCAACCCGCCACGTACACATCCACGGGAATGATTTTATCCACGCCCTTGACCACGGAATAGCTGTCGTAATAAGGCCCGCCGCAATTGGCGCACGAACCCATGGAAATAACAAATTTCGGCTCAGGCATTTGATGATAAATCGTGATGATCGGTTCGGCCATCTTTTTGACCACGGTGCCGGCCACGATCATGACATCGGCTTGGCGCGGGCTTGGACGCGGAATCACGCCCAGGCGGTCAAAATCAAACCTGGCGGCATAGGCCCCCATCATCTCGATGGCGCAACACGCAAGACCGAAAGTCACCGGCCAAAGGGAGGACTCCCTCGCCCAATTGATAAAAAAATCGGCCGTGGTCAAAACCATCTCGCCGCCGGGGAAACGCTCAAGTTTAACGGGCGTCGGGCTCATCGCGGCAAAATTTTCATTCCCACTCCAGCGCGCCCTTTCTCCATGCGTAAAAAAGACCGAGAAAAAGGACGCCGGCAAAAATGCCGATCCCCGCAAGTCCGGCCATCCCAAGTTCGCGAGCGCGCACCGCCCAGGGATAAAGAAACAACGTTTCAACGTCGAAAAGCACAAAAAGTAACGCGAAGGTATAAAAACGGATGTTGGTGCGGACCTCCGACTCGCCTTGGGCCGGCATGCCGCACTCGTATACCGTTTCCTTCCTTGGATCGGCGACCTTCGCTCTCAACAGCCAGGCTAAACTCAGGCTGACAACGGCAAACCCCGTCGCCACAATCGCAAAAATACCAACGCCAGCTAACTCAATCATGGGATTCATCTAAAATTTTGCGCGGCAAAATTTTCATTTTCCTTGAATCAGCACCTTGAAATCTTCGCCAAAACCTTGGGGATGAATCAACGCCTTAATTTTCAAATTCCCCTCTACCGCTTCGCGGCCGGCGCCGGAGCTCAGCATCTCGCCGATGCGGTGGCGAATCAAAAAACTTGACAGGGTTTCATAGCTCAGGGCCTCCAAACCCAGATGGCCTCCCCAATCCATAAGCAATCCAAAATCTACCGGGCTGGTTAAATCTTCAGTCCCCGGAGTGTTCCAGTTGGGAAGCTTAACGGCTCCTTTTGAAAACGCTTTGACGGGAACTCTCGAAAAAATGGCCGGTTGCGCGTCTCCAAAGTCAATGCTCACCAGCAGGCCGTGCGCAAGCCGGTCTGAAACAATTTCCAAAAATTTTAACGCCTCACGATTTAACGCGTAAGAAACATCAGCCGGCAAATCCAAACCGAAGGAGGTCACCACGGGATCGTCGCACTTTTTCCATTGAAAACCGCAACCGCCGCCGGCCGCCTTTTCCACACAAGCTTCTTGAACCTCGGTCTGACGGCGCCGAATTAAATGAACAGGCAAGGCATCGAGAAGCTCGTTGGAAACGACGGCCCCCCAAATTCTTGGAATCTGTGAAATATCCGGACAGCCGTAAACCTTGCCGGGGAAAGCGCGACCCAACGTCTCCAGGGCGGCGCCAAGACGCGCGACGCTACGTTCCGCTAAAATCACCTGAAGACGATCTAGAAGATCCGGCTCCTCCGCGTTCAAGGTTTCCAAAGCGCTTTTAGTCAGCGCCGCTTCGCTACCGCAACCGGCCTCAACCAAAGTAAAAACTTTCGGCCTGGCCATCCTCGGCATCTCGCGCCACCCCCTGATCAACTCCCTGGCCACGGCGCAACCCAAATAGGGGCCGAAGCTTGGCGCGGTCACATAGTCCGGGACGGATTTCAGGCGGGTGGAATAATACCCCCCTTCGCGGTCGTAGAGCGCCCGCTCCATCCAATCCCGGTAATGCATAAAAATTAAAACTGATCAGCCGCAAGGATCGCCTATCGCCTGTCTCCCCGCGCCTTCATGCCTGCATGAATAGTTCAACAATCAGACTAAATCCTCCGCGCCCAGCGTCTTTTTGTTGGCGTCGGTCTGAACCTTGGAGACGGACGCGCGGACCAATTCTTCCACTTTTTTGGAAAGACCTTCGATATAATCGCCCCCTGTTCGCAGGCCCGACTCTTTGACCAACTTTTTAATTTTACTTACCACCACATAGTTTTCCGCCATCTTAACCTCCTCAAACAACTTTTCAGACCCATTATTCCATTTTCTTGGGCGAATCGGAAGCTTCGGAATCCTCTCTGCCGCCTTCGGGTTCTTGAAAATCCTCCGGAACTTTCGGCTTGGGCAAATCGCTGTAAATAATTTCTTCAAGCTCGGCCTTGACGGCGCCGATAAAAACATCGGCCTTGACCAAAATCGGGATTTTTCTGGCGTCGTTAGTGAACCAAATTTGCATGGACTTGCCTTTTTGGATAAAAATCCCCTCGCCGCGCAGAACGGGCTCGACCTTAAGACACTGAAATTCTCCCGCCGGCACGCGAATCCTCTCTTCGCCCAGCACGCGCACCGCCAAAGGCCAGTCCTGGCGCGTATTAACGTCAATGGAAATCTCCTGGCCCACCTTGAGATTCTGGGCCCTCACCCAATAAAGAGCCGAGAGCACGTCGTAGGCCATTGGTTTCATGGGGCCTTCTTCCTGAACGGGCTCTCCCTTATTTTTATGCACAGTAGCCATAAATTTGCCCGCCGCGTGATCATAAATTACGGTTTCGCTACGACGGAACCGCCCTTCGCGAAGATGCTTGCCAAAACCCATTGAAATAAAAGTCTTGGTTTCAAGCCACGATTCGTTGCGGTCGCGAACCTTGTAAAAGGTGTCAAAAAACGGCAGCGTTCTGGCCGTAGAAACGATGTGATAAGCCTCCTTGCCATTGAAAGGAACGATGTCATAGGACCCCAATGAGGAACGTCCGACCTTGATCATCCCCCAGGAAACGGAATAAACGTAATCCTCGCGGCCAAGGCCGATGGTCCGGGCGACCTCCGCTAAGGAGGTTGTTTCCTTAAGCGCCATCGGCGCGTCAATGGCGGCATGGCCCGTGGTCGGAACATCGAGGCCCAACAAAATCAACGGCAATGCCATCGCCGCCATGGAAACAAGCCAAGAGGCTCTTGAATAGCTCATATCTTATACACCAACTTAAACCACAAAAAAGCGAAAACTCCCAGGTACGCTAAAAAATTTTTCCATTCACGGGTCGTTTCAATATTTTTCCAATCAAGAGCGCTCCAATCAGGCCAAACCAAGAACCGCAAAGATTCCTTTGTCGCTATCAAGGCCGGGGTTACGGCCGAATAATCCTGCCACTCGAGCGGCCATCGGACCAAAAGCTCCTCCTCTTCAATCAGCACCGCCTCCTTGTAAACAAAAAAGAAATACAACGCCAGAAACACGCCCAGAAACAACGCCGAGAACATTCGTCCGAAGCTAAAGCAGGATACCCAAATCCCAACGGCCTCGATCATGGTTCCCAGGTACATCGGATGGCGCACAATGCGGTAAGGGCCGCTTGAAAGCGTCTTCATCAAAGAAACGCCGGCCGGCGACGCAGGAGCCCCGGGCAAGCTCTCGCGGCGCCAACCCGGAGATATGCGGGCCCAAATCCGCAGCAAGGCTCCCGCCAGAGCAACCGTCAACCCAAGAATAAAAAATACGCGATTGCGCGGACGAGTTAAAAAAACCAGAACAAAAACCAAAACAATGCGATTGAGATTGATGCGCCGCCGGGCGGCAAGCCGCCGCATGGACTCGATAAAGCCGGAGACTTGCTCTAGGGTCATCAAAAGAATTCTATCCTTCTTTTTAACCGTTGTCTTTCAAAATCCAGGCCACAGCCCGGCTCAACCGGCGCGCCCGGAACGCTACGGGAATTTTGAGCCGCCGAATTGCCGGCCACTCATGCCGTCCATGGCCGCTCAACACCAGAACGGCCCGCGCGCCCACCGCCTTGGCTAAGCGCATGTCGCAGAGTTTATCGCCGATCACATAGGAACGGCGCGGATTAAGCCGCAAATCCCTGGCCGCTTTTTTAATCAACAAAGGACGCGGTTTGCGGCAGGCGCAACGGTCCTGGGGGGCATGAGGACAATAATAAATCCCGTCGAATCGGGGAGATCCGGCCACGACAAGAAGGCGGCACATCCGGCGATTAACGCGCCGCACCGCTTCGCGGCTCACCCATCCGCGGCCAATGCCGGATTGATTGGAAATAATAACCAGCTTAAAACCTGCCTTGCCAAGACGCTTTAAGGCCGCGGGAACGCCTTGATAAATTTTGACTTTACGGGGATCGCTCAGGTAATGGGCTTCATGAATCAGCGTGCCGTCGCGGTCCAAAAAAACGGCCCGATGCCGGAACAGATTAGAAGCGGTTGAGCGGTTGAGCGGTTGAGCGGTTGAGTGTTTTAAGGAAATTCTTCTTATCACTTAACCGCTTGAGTGTCTTCGACCGTATCCTCAGCCGTCCAAGCCAAAGCGAGCAAAAAATAAACCGTCATAACGACTTCAACGTCCTGGAAAGCGCTCTCGGTAATATTCATCACCCAGAATCCGACAATCGCGGCAAAAATTCCCGCATGAAATTCCTTCCAAGGGCCGGGAGGGCGCCGCCGCCACGTTCGAGCGCACCACCATGTCATGGAGCCGGCGACAATCAATAAAATCACCAATCCCGGCAAACCCCGTTCAGCCGCCTGCTGAAGATAAAGATTGTGAACATCCGACCAAATATCTTGATAAGGAAAATATTGTTTCCATTCCTTATGAAAATAAACAGGCCAGGCCGCGCGCGTCTGGGAAATTCCGATGCCGGTCAACGGATGGTCGCGCAATAAATTCAGGCCCACCCGCCACATGACCAGCCGGTCCATGTTCTGTTCAGGATTAAAGGTGGTTTTCAGGCGCCCCCAAACAGAAGGCGAGATCAATAAGATGCCGCAAGCGGCTCCCAATGGTAAAACCGCGCGCCAGATGGATTGCCAACGGCGGCGCACCATTGTGGCCGCAAGAACCAACATGCCGACGGCCATCCCAAGGGCCGCCCCGCGGCTCGCGGAAGCCAATAACGCGCTCAGGCAAATCGCGCTCAACGCGGCTCCGATCCAAAAACGTCCGGGCCAAAGGCCAATCATGACCAGCCCGGCCAAGCCCATCACCTCCGCATAAGTCATGGTATTTACGGGGCCGTGAACCCTCAAGCCGTGATCTTGCAAAAGCGCAAAACGATGGATGACGCCGATCGAAGAATTAACCATCCATTGATTGGCCTGGGGATACCAATGAATCAAGACAAACTGGACGATGCCGCTCACTGCCAAAAACGCCATGCCCGCTGAATAAGCCAGGATCGCCCAACGCCGCGATTCGGGCTTAAGCCGGAAGGTCAGACAGAGAAGCCAGCAAGTTATAAAAATAAAATCGCTACGCCAGTGGTAAAGACTGGTGGCAACCCCATTGCCGCAAAGCGACGCGACAAGACCCCATCCTGCATACGCCAAAAACGGCCACACAAACGGATAATCGCTAAACCTGAACTTAACGCGAGAAACAACGGCCCCTGCCAGAGCCGTCGGGAAAAGCAAAAATAGAGCCAGGTAACCGGCCGAGACGGAGGCTACGTAGGTCATGGCAAAAAGGCCGCTCAAGATAACGAGCGCCCAGCCTATGCGCTTATCGAGGATTCGCCCGTTCTTTTCCATCGGTTGTGCCCCCATAGCCAATTGGCCGGCTCTTGCCTGACCCATTCTTCGATCTTGGAGGTCAGCCACTGGGTCAGCCTGAGCGCCTTCTCTTTGCGGCTTATAGAGTCGTTCCATACCGGCAATTCCAATCTCTCAAAACGCACATAAGTCCGTCCTTCCCGGCGGCACATATACGCGCCGACGATCGGGCTTTGCGTGCGATAATGCAACAGGGCGGTGATCGTCGTGGTCGCCGCGGGGCGGCCAAAAAAATCAACAAAAATTCCCCCTTTGTAAAGATTTTGGTCCATTAAAATGGCCAAGATGCCGTTGCGGCCCAAAAGATCCTGGGTCTCGCGAACCGCCTGATGATGATTAAACGTCTCAACGCCGAAACGGCAACGTTTACTATTATACCAGCGATCAATGTATGGATTGTTCTGCGTCCTAGCGATCACGACCATTGGGTAGCCATGAACGGCGATCCCCAGCCCCGTCGTTTCCCAATTGGCAAAATGGCCGCAATGCAGAAGAATGCCCCGACCCTCTTTTAAAGCTTCATCCAAAACCTGAGGATTTTCGAGCTGGACATGCCCTTGGACCCAGTCCCGACCGGACGAGCAACCCCTCATGATTTCCAAGACCGTAAGCGTAATGTTCCGCCAAAATTGTCCGGCAATCTCTTGATGTTCGCGAGATCCTAGGCCGGGAAAGGCGCTACGGATATTGTCCAAAACCAATTGGCTCCGACGAGTTGCCAGCAGACCGGCCCAAAAGCCAAGCCGCCTGGCCAAGGCCGGCAATGCCGCCCAAGGTAGAAGGCCGACAACCCCCACGAGTAGCCGCATGGCCGCGTACTCGCCAAGGTGTTTAAGCCGTCGCCGCATCAAATTTCTTCCATAAAGGCTCGATCTCATTCCAAAAACGGTCTTCCCCCTCTAAAAAGGCAAATTCCACCTCCAACGCGTACCACGGCAAAAAAACGTTTCCATTATCTTTGTCAATAACGCTCAAAAAGCCGGCTAGGCGAACCGCGTCTTTTGCCGTGGTCGCCACAGCCTCGGCCCCCGCTTGCTTGGCGCGACCCAGAATCCGCCCAATCTCCGACGCGGTAAAAACAGCGTGATCATCTTTGACCTCATGAGCGAGAATCCGAGCCCCGAGCCGCGCCATCGTTCGCTCAAAAGAAGCGGGATTGCCGATGCCGGAAACCAGAGCCGCTTTGCGGCCGTTAAAAAATCCCGGCTCTTGAAAGGGACCGGCTCTCGGCGCTAAAAGCCTAAATCCCAAGGGCCGGTGAACGCCGCGAAAAATAGAAATCCCCGCGCAGGTCCGGCGCGTCAAAGCCTCCAGGGAATCAACCGTCGCGGCATCGGAAAAATCGGCATGGGTTAAAATAACTAAATCAGCTCTTTTGAGGCCGCAGGCCAAAGGCTCGCGCAAAAATCCGTAAGGCGTCATCCCGCGAAGCCCAACCGGGTCCGACGCGTCAATCAAGACAATGCTGAAATCCTTGACCAATGTCCGGTGCTGATGGCCGTCGTCCAGAATGAAAACGCCCCCGGGCGCCGAGCGCCGAGCGCCGGATAAAAAAAAGGCGGCTGATTGATGGCGATTTTTTCCCACCAGAACCCGGAACCGAGAACCAAAAACCTCAAATTTTTCTTTAAGCATCCGCGCTTCGTCGCCTCCTTTGTAGCCGCGGCTCAAAACAGCCACGTGGAACCCGCGCTCTAAAAGCCGCGTGGCCAGATAAGAAACGACGGATGTTTTGCCCGTGCCTCCCATCGTCAAATTGCCCACGCTGATCACAGGAGCCGCGACGCTTTTTGGCCGCGCTCCGGCCAGAACGCCCAGCCGCGTCCAAAGAATCTGGACGACGGCATACAGGCGGCTCAGTATCCATAGAAAAAGACGCCCTGCCAGGCTCGCGTCCAAACGCCCCCAAAAACCACGCAGGCTTCCCACTTTTCTTAAAACCTTGAGCGCCCGCGGGTCAGGCCCAAATAAAAATCAATCTTAAAATCATCCCCGCGCACGAAAACGCGCGGCACGACCCGGCGCAAGCGACGATGGTCCCAAATACCGGCATGAATCCCGATCACCCATCTGTGCCCTGCGCCGAAAACAGCCTCTACCAAACCGGGGTCATCCTCTCCGTTGCCGTAGGGAAACGCGAAAGAAACCATAGGCTCGCCGGTTAACTCTTCCAAACGCTTTTTACTGTCCTCAATTTCCAGGCGGGCCTCCTCACGGGATAGGCCCCCAAGGCGATGGTGGTTCGACGTATGGGAACCGATTTCCATGCCGGCGCGGACAAGCTCCTTGATTTGATCCGAATTCATCATAGGGATCCTCGGCTCCTCAACTGGGTTATGCCAATAATTTTCCCGGCCGACGCCGTTGGCCACCACGTAAAAAACCCCCCTCTGGCCCCATCGGCGCATGATAGGGAAGGCTGTTTCATACTGATTCAAATATCCGTCGTCAAACGTGATCATGACGGGTTTAGGCGGCAAGCAACCCGAGGATAAATCCTTAAAGGTGACGCTTTCATAGCCTCGCTCCGCAAGGTATTTCATCTGCCATTCAAAGCGCTCCGCGCTCACCCAAAGGGACTTTTGCCGGCTCCCAGGCGCCGAAGCGCCAATTTTGTGATACATGAGAACCGGAATGCCATTTTTAGGCCAACGCCACCAATTCCAGCGCAAGGAGACCCCCAAGACGCCGGCTCCGATTAATAAAAACAGCCAAACCGTCATTAGGCTATCTCAACCCCGCCAAAAACATCCGAATTTTCTCGTGCCGGACGCGACGATGATAAGCGGCCAACACAGCCCAAACCAGGCCGGCCAATCCGTCGAGAAAACCGAAATAAAAAACATAAGAGCGCAAAAACTCATAAACCGGAATCAAAGAATACCGCCAAGTCAACTTTTTGCCGGAGGCCACAAAGTCCCGGGCGGCCAACGCGGTATAGAACTCGCATTTCGACATATATTCTCCCAAATCCTTGTACGGACGGTGAAGGATAGCCTCGGCCATAACGCCGGTCCGTCCCTCCGGGACCTTAAACTCTTCATGCACGCCCCGCCCGGGAACCAGGGCCGCTTTGTCCTTGCGAAAAAGCCGCAAGTGTTTCTCCCCGCCGGCGCCGCCGAATCGAAGCGCGCGGCCCATAAACTGAGTCTTAAAAGGTATGAGCCAGCCGTCGCAATTTTTGCGTCCAAGAGACCCGCGAATCTCCCCGGCCAGACCCGAACTCACTCGCTCATCAGCGTCCAAGCTTAAAACCCACTCCCCCCGCACTTGGGCCAGAGCAAACTGCCTCTGCGCCGTAAAATTATCCATGAGACGGTTGACCACGCGTGCCCCCGCGCGCTCAGCCACGACCCTGGTGCGATCTGTGGAGCCGCCGTCGACAACCACGACTTCATCAGCCAGACCCCCCACTGACTCGATGGCTCCGGACAAATCCTCCTCTTCGTTGGTGGCTAGAATGAAAACGGAAAGCGAAATTTTCACGCCACGGCCTCTTCGGCGCGGCCCAAAACTTCCCAGTAGCACTGAATCGTAGCCTCAACCATGATCTTTAAGTCAAAATTTTGAGATCTCAGTTTAGCCTGACGGCTTAATTCTTCCGTTAATTTTTCATTGCCGGCGACATAGACCATAGCCTGGGCCAACGCCGCAGGCTCCTGGGCGGGAACAAGAATTCCGGCCTCATCCAACACCTCGGGGTTGCCGCCCACGCGCGTGGCAATGCAAGGAAGGCCGGCCGCCATGGCGCCGACTAAAACATTCGATGCGCCCTCTTTTAAGGAAGACAGAACAAAAATATCCATTTGCCGGAAAGCCTCGCGTGGCTCGCCCCGCCACCAGCCGCGAAACTCCACGCTCGATCCGAGCTTCAGTTCGCCCGCCAAGGCTTCAAGCCGGACGCGATCCCGGCCGTCGCCAAAAATCACAAGGCGGCTGGGCCTAATTTTATCCCTGGCCTGGGCATAAGCCCGAATCAACGTCGCCACGTCTTTTTGTGTGCGATCCAAAGCGCATAGCGTCCCAATCGTCAGGCGCGGATCTTTGACGGCGGCGTCAGTCTTGCCGGCTTGTTCCTGTTGCCGGCATCCCACGGGAACGGCCAGGGGCAAACCAATAGGAATCACGCGAATTTTTTTGGCCTTAACGCCCCGGGCGATCAGCCCCTCGCGGATCGCGCCGCAAACGGCAATCACCGCGCTTGCCGCATTATATTTCCAACGAGAAAAAAGGCCGATGGGATCGGTCACGGCGCGCTCAAATATCAAAGGCGCGGCGCAACCGTAGAGCCGCTTCGCCAAAAAAGCCACGCCCGCGGCGTGAGCGCTATGGGCGTGAACGATTTCGGCGCCCACTTTTTTCGCGACATCGGCAACACCGACGGCTAGGCCTGGATCGAACTCGCCGATTCTTGGACTCTTGGGACGAATCGTGTAGACATTGGGCAACGATTGTTCCTTAGCGCGAGCCTCAAATTCCGAGCCGGCGCGAACCAAGACATAACTTCTCCAGCCCCGGTCCAAAAGGCTCTGATGAAGAAAAACCGTCTGGTTCTCCGCGCCACGAAACACTTTGGCAAAATTAACGTGCAAAACAGAGGCGCTCAAAGGGCCCTCAGGGCTTCCCCGAGGAACAAGGAAAAATGACAAGGGACAAATGACAAATAACAAAAAAGCGTTTTATTTAAAATTCTTGTCATTTGTCCCGGTCCATTGACGCGCCGCGAACCGCGACTAAAGTTTTATAAAGGGCCAAATGTTCTTTGACGGCCGGCCCCGGCGCCAAGCGTTCTAAATAACGAAATTGCGCCTCATGGCCCATGGATCGGGCAAGATCGGGATTTTTTAACAGACGGCCCACGGCATAGGCGATCTCCTCGGGGCATTGCGGTTGCACCAAAATTCCGGAGCGCCCATTTTCAATCAGCTCGCGAATCATGCCCACCCGGGTCGCGACCAGAGGTTTACCCAGGCTCATCCATTCCAAACACACGCGAGAAATCACTTCCGACCCGCGCGAGGCGATCACCGCGATATCGGTCCGCGCCATGGCCAAGGCCAAATCCTTGGGCTCTAAGCGACCGAGAAATTCAACCTTTTGCTCCACGCCGAGCCGTAGGGCCAGACGTTTTAAATCAGCCATCTTCACGTTTTCCTGCCGGCCAATAATTTGGCAAACGACACCTGGGAATCGGCCGGACATCAGAGCCATGGCTTGAATTAAATCCGCTTGACCCTTGACCGGATCGAGCCGTCCCACCATGCTGATGACGGGTCCCTTCCTAGATTGATCGGCGCCTAGTCTCGCCTGCTCGACCTCGGCCCAGCGTTCCATGCCGGGGAGCGCCGGATGCGCGAGCCTGGCTTTCCTGATTGGAAAATCGTAAATCAACAAAAACTCCTCGCGCAGGGCCCGCGTTGGAAAAGTCATCAGGGAAGTGGCTTTAAGAATCCTCTGATAAAGCATTCTGCGCTTGACCTTCCTCGCGTCGGCCCGAGTGCGCACGACAAAAAGATGCGGCAGGCGCCGCTTAAGAAACCACGCCAAGGTATGCGTCGATCCCGTGTAGGCATGAACAATGGTCCAGCCCTCCTGCATAATCCAACGCGTGATCTTGGAAAGTGAAATCAACCACGAGCCGCGAAAGGCGAAACACGCCAATCCATCCTCCACTGCCCGCTTATGAGCAAAAGACCCCCGGCGGCACACCACGCCGCAAGGAACCCCTTCAACCTTCAACAGCCGCGCCAACTCCAATGCCGAGGACGTCAACCCCGAATCATACGGCTCATCAAGCAAATAAAGAATTCTCATATATTATGTATGCGAGCCTCAGTAGCCCTTGCCAAGTATAATCAAACCAACGCTGTCTCGCAGGCGATCAGGGCCTCATTGACGCCAATGAGTTCCATGCATAAAAAATGGCCCCTGGGGCAGACGGCGTTGCCGTGCAAGCTACAGGGGCGGCATTTCAAATCTTGTTTTTCGACGACCATCGATTTTTTTCCACGAGGGAAAAAACCGAACCCCCCAACGGTGGGCCCAAAAATCGCCACAGTCGGAACTCCCTGAATCCACCCGACATGCATGATTCCGGAATCATTGGCGATTAAAATCTTCAAAGATTTGACTAAACCGGCCAATGTCACCGGCTCCGCCGACCCGGCCAGATTAAAAACTTTTGAAGGTCCGGCGTCCGTCAAAAAACCAACGATTTCCTGGCATAAAGCCCGCTCCTCCGGGCTTCCTAGTAAAAGAAGACGGGCGGCAGGATATCGGGCTAAAAGACGGCGGCCTAACTCGGCAAAACGATAGGCCGGCCAACGCTTGGTGGCCCATTTGGCGCCCGGCGCCAATCCGATCAAAAAATCCTTGCCGGGATCGAGACCAAGCTCCCGGCACATCTCGGCCGCTTGTTGAAAAACGAACGGTTTGAAAAGTTCCCCCCGGCCCTGCGCCTCTCTGGAGAGCTTAAGTCCCGCCGCCTCAAACGCCCGAGCGTAACGATCCAAGACGTGAGAGGCCGGCCGGCGCCGCCCCAGCCAAACCATGCCATACCGAGCCCAAATATCTTTGTCATAAATCACCTTTTTGCCGGCAACTAAAAATGCCGCCAAGCTTCGGCTACGCCAGACGCCATGAAGATCAATCACTATATCCCAGCGCTCTTTGCGCAAAACCCCGAGCGTTTTTGAAAAACCCTGATACGCGACGACTTCATCCAAAGCCGCAATTGAGGCCGCCACCCCTTGGTAGCGCGGCTTGACCACGCAGGCCAGCCAAGAATCAGGATTAGCTCTTTTGATTTCCTCAAAAACGCAAGCCGCCAACAAAATATCTCCCAACGAGGAAAGACGCAGAATCAAGACGCGCATAAAAAACCATTATACCGTGCCAAAGAGCTTGAATACACGATTTCTTAAGGATATGCTTAGTCCATGAAACCCGAAAAAATTTTACTGATTCACTTAAAACGCGTGGGCGACATTCTTTTGACCACGCCGGCCATCAGCTATCTTCGCCGGCTCTTCCCCAAAGCCCAAATTGATTACTTGGTCTACCCTGAATACGCCGATATTCTCGAAGGCAACCCCAATCTCAGCCGCGTCATTCCTTATCCAAAATCCGCTCCGTGGAGACTGCCCGGCCTGCTGGCCTGGCGCTACGACTGGGTGATTGACTTTCTGGCGAATGGGGCGAGCGCTTGGGCCTCGTTTTTTTCCAGAGCGCGCCGCCGCATCGCCTTTTACAACGGCTATCCGGCCCTGATCCACAATTTCAAGATTCCACGGCCTAAGGAGATCCTCTATGCGCCCCTTCAAAAACTTGACTTAATCCGCCGGGCCTTGACGGCTCTCGATCTAGCGGCTCCGGCGCCGCCCCCCAATTTGCTGTTGCCCCAACTTTTCATTAATCAAGATAAAAAAAAGACCGGTTTGGCGGCGCTCGAAAAAGATGGGCTCAAAATTTCCGGCCGGCCATTAGTGATGATAAGCCCGACGTCGCGGCGCGTCACGCGATGCTGGCGGGCCGATGGATTTGCCGAGGTGGCCCGGCGGCTCGCCCAGGAAAACGGCGCTACTGTGGCCTGCCTTTGGGGACCGCTCGAGCAGGAAGAGGCCCGGCATATCGTGACATTAGCCGGCCACCCGGACGTGCGCCTGGCCCCGGAATTCGCCGGTATCCAGGATTTAGGGGGCTATCTTGCCCATGCCGACGGCCTTATCACCAATTGCAACGGCACACGGCACGTGGCCACAGCCCTTGCAATCCCAACGCTGAGCATTCACATGAGTTCCGACCCCTGCATCTGGAATCCTCCAAACCCGGCAGGATCGGGGTTTCATCCCCGCCACCCCGTCATTCGCTTAGAAAAACTTTTCTGCATCGCCTGTAATAAAAATGCCTGCCCGTACAACCTGGAATGTTCCACGCAACTTCAAACAAACGCCGTGCTCCAAGAAGCTAAGAAACTTCTCGCCTTTAAGGATTGACGCCCGGCAACGCCGCAGGCGCGCCGGACCGGTTCTGCCGTCGGATTGGGGGTTCCGCTTTTTTCTCCTTCGCAACCGCGGCCGCTTTGAGCGCCTTTGCCTCTGCAGGCGCTCTCGAGGGAACAATTCTTGCGGCACGGCCGTTCGCCCAATGCCACACGCCCGCGGCGAGAGCTAAAACAACCGCGATTGCCGCCCCGCCCAAAAACATCCGATATCTTTGCCGGCGTTCGCGACCAAACTTAACTTCAGCTTCCTTTTCTTTTAAATTCTGCATTTTCTGCCGCAAATCAAGTTCATTTCCAATCCGCGCGATGTTTTGGGCGTTATTTGCAATCTCTTGGCGGACCGTATCAACGGTTTTAGGCAAATCCACCAAAACGGCTAATTGCGCCAAGGCTGTCTCTAATGCCTCGATTCTCTTGCCAAGCGCCTCGTGAGCCGCGCGCGACTGAATATTCAATGCCTCGGCCGCCCGCTCGATCTGGCGCGAACACTCCGCGATTGCCTCCCGGCCGACCGGAGCTTCGGCCTCCATGGCCGCCTTCAAGCGGCCCAGTTCCTCTATCAACTGTTGATGCAATTGGCCCTGCCTGGCCGATAGCTCCCGAAAAACTTTTTCCATTTCAGAAAATGTGCCGGACAAGGTCTGGTCGGCTATTAACTCGGGAGGCCCGGGCGCAACCAATTCTTTTTCCGGCGAACTCACAAAGGATCGAATGGCAAATTCAGGATTATCCTTAACGGCTTGCCAGTCCGCGGCCCCGGGTTTGTCCTCAGATGCCACGCATACCTGAAGGTCCCGGCTGAACCAGGGCTTGGCGATAATTTCCCCTGTCTCATAAGGGCCGACGACCTGGCCCTCTAAATAGACCCAATACCTCACCCCAATAGTTTGTCTTGAAAAGACGCCAGTTTCAAGAGGAAGCAAACTCCCTTAAATCGGGGAATGAGGATTCTGGGTTAAGCGCTGATCTCGTTCGCGAGCAATCCTTGGCGGATTTCCTGCCAGACCCGGCGGGGATCAATGCCTTTTAAGCATTGCAAATGTTTAGCTGGCGATTGAAAGCAGGTATTCTTCCGACAGGGCCAACATTCAACGGGATTGTCGGCGATTTGAATTTTAGCTGGCCCCATGGGCCGCGTGAGCGTCGAATCCCCGGCGCCCCAAATCACCTCCAAGGGCGAGCCGCAGATGGCCGCCATGTGCGCCAGGCCGGAGTCATTGGACACCGTGAATCGAGCCTCTTGGAAAAGACGCCAAAGAGCGCTGGCCGGGCCGCGGCCGGTCCAATCCGTCAAATCAAGGCCGGACTCCCGGCAAAGACGCTCAGTCAAGGCCTTGTCCGAGGCGCCGCCGACGACAATGCCAGAGTAGCCTGTTTCGGTTTTGATTAAACGGGCCAGTTCGATAAAAAATTCAACAGGCCAACGCCGCGACTCGGCCATAGAGGAAGGGGCCATCACCCAGTAGGGCCCGCCTGGGGGCTCCAGGGGCGCGACCCCGGGCCAAGCGGATTTAGAGTCAAAAGCCGGCGCCGGACGAAATTCGCCAGGGTCGCGGGATAGACGGCGATTTTGGGGCAACAGGTCTAGATAAGCCTCGGCGCGATGTATTGAAGAATCGAGGGCCGCGTTTCTGCGGTCGTTTAATAAAAACCCCCTGCCGTCCGTGGCGTAACCGATGCGCCGCGCCGCGCCCGCGCGCCATAGAAGCCAAGCCGCGGCGAACGAGGGCGGCAACGCAAAACCAATTTGCCAGGGTCCCTGCCGCCTCAAATCCTGCGCGGCCCGCTCCAGGTCGAGCCAGCGCTTCCAAAAAGGTTGCGCCGCCCCGCGCTCCTCGATATAAACTTCGTCCACCAGATTTCGAAATTGAAGCTCGCTCACCCAGGACGTGGCAACCGCCGTGATGCGGGCTTGCGGGTAGGCCCGGCGCAAATGAAAAAAAAATGGATAGCTTAAAATCTGATCGCCGATCCAGTTGGCGGCGCGGACCAAAATTTTCACGAACGCCCCACTGCTTCAACCTCCTCAAAATAGGGTTTTAATGCCTCAAAAGCCCTCCTGCTCGCGCCCCTGCGGCGTTCGAAAAGCTGGCGCGCGTTTTCCCCGACTTTCAAACGCGCCTCCTCGTTGCCAAGCCAAACCTCCAGGACAGCCGCTAACTCATCTTCATTCTTGACGCATGAAAGCGCCTGATGAGCCAAAAACTCCTGAGCGATTTCTAAAAAATTATCGAAATAAGGGCCGATCAACACCGGCTTTCCCCTGCTCGCGGGCTCTAAAAAATTATGGCCGCCGATTTTTGGAACCAATGTGCCGCCGACAAAAACCGCATCCGCCGCATCAAAAAACTGTCCCAGCACGCCGAACTCGTCCACCACGGTCGTCGAGGGCCCCCCGGACGCCTGGGTAAGACGGGAGAACAAAACAGCCCTCAAACCATGCGCCTTGGCCATGTCTAAGACATCCAAGCTTCGTTCCACGTGTCTTGGCGCCAAAGCCAGCCTAAGATTCTCAAAGCGCGCCGCCAAGCGCTTGAAGACTCTAAGAATAATTTCTTCTTCGCCTTCACGAGTGGACGCCGCCATCAAAAAAAAGTTCTCCCGCCCCATCCCTAAGCGCTCACGCAAAGGAACCAGGCGCTGCGTCCCTGCCGATGGCGAAGGCAAAACAATATCCCATTTCAAATTTCCCGTAACCACGATTCGCTCCGGTTCTCTCACTAATGGCCCTAAAAGACCTTTGTACCGCTCCTCGCTTACGCACAAGAAATCAAAACTGCCCAAAAGCCGCCGGGCCGGCCCCGGCAACAACGCCGTCCACCTCAATGTTTTTTCCGAAACGCGCCCATTGATAAGTCCTAAAAACGCGCCTCGACGTTTGGATTCGACGATCAGGCTGGGCCAAATTTCAGTTTCGACCAAGAGCAAAATCTTGACCGAGGGCAAAGAATTCCAATAACGCGTCACGCAAGGCCAAAAATCAAGAGGGGCCAGGGACGCGGAGCAAACCAATGCCTTGGGGAGATATGTTTTGCGAACATACTCTAAGCCCGACCGGGTCATGACGCTCAGATGGATTTGCCGGCGTGGCCATTGGCGGCGCCAAAGCTCAAGAAAATCCGCGAGTTGGCGGACCTCGCCCAAGCTCGCGGCGTGAATCCAAACCACGGCATTGGGATTGCCGCCGCTTCGGCCAAAGCGCTCTCTCCATAGGCCATCGCCTAATTCAAAAGCCAAACGCCGAGCGCGCCCAGTCACTAAAGCCAACAGCAGAAAAGCGCCGGCAAGCCAAGGCCAAAGGATATTATAAAGAAAAATCCAAACCATTAGAGTAGCGGTTGAGCGGTTGAGCGTAGCAAAGGAGTTCCCTAGGTCACTTAACCGCTTAACTGCTTATCCGCTTAACCGCTATTCTGCGCGGTGAGCTGTTTTTTTTCTTTCTTGCTGATCCAAGGAATAATCCAGACGCGGCTGAACGCCGGCGCAAAGCGCGGCGCCGAGCCGGGGGCGTCCTCTACGCGACGCACGCCGATTTTAGACTCGGGACTCAATCTCGTCCAAACCAAATCAACGACGTGGCGGTCCTTCGCCAAATCCAGCGTCCGCGCCAAGCCCAATTCCAAGGACTCCACCGAGGCTTCTTCTTGAATCAAACCACTGGTAAAATCCGATAATTTGGCCAAGAGCGCCTCGGCCCATGCCCAAAGCGTTCGCCGTTGCTCGAGGTCTTTGGGGCCGCCGGCAAGCCTTGCCAACAACGCTTCCAAGCCCCGATCTCCCACCGTGGCAATAACCGAGGTGAGAGTCCGGCCGCGTGTCTTATCCGCCAAATCCAACGCCGCGAGTTCCGCGTCCGTCCAATGATCGTAGAGGCAGGCCGGGTCAACCAACCCCGAGGGCTTTTCTTTAAGAAGGATGTCCGCGATGATCTCCTCCGTCAAGGAATCCAGCGCCTTTTGACGCTTCAAAAAATAAAAAATTTCCCTGGGTTTAACAATAAGGTTGGGGCGTCTGATTTTGCGCACTAGCGCGACTTCTGCCCGGTCCACTGGGACCAAGAATGAACCAGATTGGTGGCCACACCTATGGTGGAATAGACGCCGACAATCACGCCGAAAAGCATGGCCACGGCAAACGGATGGATACTGCGTCCGCCCCACAAGCAAAGCACAGCCGTCACAAAAAATACGGTGGCGGAGGTCAAAATGGTGCGGCTTAACGTTTCATTGAGCGAACGATTAATAGACTCCTGCAATGTTTCGCGCGTGTAAATCCTCAGGCGCTCCCGGAGACGGTCAAAAATGACCACCGTGTCGTTGATTGAAAAGCCCGCTATCGTCAACAAGGCCGCCACAAGCACAAGGTCTAATTCATAACCCGTCAGCGCAAGAAATCCGACCGTGGCGACAACGTCGTGAACCAGGGCTATAACGCCGGCCACGCCCCAAACTAAATTTCTAAAACGAAATCCAACGTAAACGATGATGCCGAGAAACGACAGCAGAATAGCCATCAGCGCTTGACTTCTAAGTTTTTCCCCCACCACGGCGCCCACGAAATCCTTGGAAAGGATCTTGGAAGACCCGTCGGGAGCAATGGCGCCGAGCGCCCTGGCCAAGCGATCATCCAAACCCCGCCCCTCTTCTTCTTTTTTAAAGCGCGCCATAAAAATACCCGGACTCCCCAGGCTTTGCACGCTGCCATCGAGATCCTCTTTGGCAAGGGCGCTACGCACGGCCTCAATGGAAGCCTGCGGCCCGGCGTCAAATTGAGCCACAATGCCTCCCGTAAAATCTACGCCAAGCGGCACGCCGCGCGCGGCCAACAACGCCACGGTGCCCACGACAAGGGCCAACGAACTCAGGTAAAAAAAATGACGCAGACCGATAAAATTAAAATTCGTCTTAGGAAGAAGGGTAAAAAATTTTATGGAGACCGGCGCCAACGTTATTCCGGCGCCCTTTGTTTTCGAAAAATTTTTTACTTCATGTTTTGGGTTCATATAGAAATCGTTTGCAAGTCCCGGCGGCTCTCATAATAAAACGCAAACAGCGTCTTGCTGACAAAAACGGCCGTGAACATGGACGCTAAAAGGCCCAGGGTCAAAGTCACGGCAAACCCCTTGACCGGTCCGGAGCCGAATTGGAAAAGAAAAAAAGCCGCGATGATCGTGGTTAAATTAGAATCCAAAATAGCGCTGAACGCTTTTTCGTAACCCTGGTCCAGGCATACGCGCACCGTCTTTCCGAGCAAAAGTTCCTCGCGGATGCGTTCGTAAATAAGCACGTTAGCGTCCACCGCCATGCCCACGGTCAAGGCCAGGCCGGCCAAGCCCGGCAGGGTCAACGTGGCGTTAAACGCGGCCAAGCCGGCCAGGGTCATCAAAATATTTAAAACTAGGCAAAGATTGGCCACCAAGCCGCTCACGCGGTAGTAGGAGATCATAAAAATGCAGACGACCGCGGCGCCGACCAAGGAAGCAAAAATGCCCCTCTTGATCGAGTCCTCGCCAAGGGTGGGTCCAACGGTCCTTTCCTCGATAATTTTAACCGGCGCCGGCAACGAACCGGCCCGAAGAACGAGGGAAAGATCGCGGGCATCTTCCATTGAAAAATTACCCTCGATCACGGCGCGCCCGCCGCCGATTCTCTCGCGAATCACCGGGGCCGACTGCACCAGGCCGTCGAGAACAATGGCCATGTTCTTTCCCACGTGGTCGCCTGTGAGCTTGGCGAATTTCTGGCCGCCATCGGAACTAAACACAAGAGAAACGTGAGGGAAATGAAACTCGCCGAATTCAACCTTGGCGTTAATCAGGGAGGCTCCGGTCAGGGACGCCGTGGCTTGCAATAAATAAAAATTTTCACCGTCGCGCGACTTAAACAACGCGTCATTCGGCGGAACGAGCTTGGCTGTTTCAGGCTTTAAAACACCCTCGGCGTCCCACGGATCCCCGGCCTCTCGGATTTTACTCAAGGCTTCAGTGGCCGCGCTAGAATCATCCACCATGCGAAATTCAAGAAGCGCTGTGCGGCCGATAATGTCCTTGGCGCGGCGGGGGTCGGAGATGCCGGGAAGCTGAATAACGATATACCGATCGCCCTGCTTGGCGATGAAAGGCTCTCCCACGCCGAATTGGTCCACGCGGTTGCGAATAATCTCAACAGCCCTGTCCACCGCGTCAGCCAGGGAAACCCTCTGGTCCGCCTGCTTGGACAATTGCTCCGCGTCAAGCTCCATTAGCAGATGCGTGCCGCCCCTTAAATCCAAACCCAGGCGGATGAGATACTTGGGAATCTGCTTGGCGCGTTCAAGTTCATGGCGGATTGAGGGTGATTTCGAATACCAAAAAACCGAAGGCGCCATCAGCAGAAGGGCAACTACGAACGTCGCCCCGACTACGGCCAGACGCGCTTGCGTATTTTTCAAAACTTTCCTACTTGACTATCGCCGGCTCTTTAGCGCCATTTTCCGCCAAGGCCGTCACAATGACCTTGGCCACGTATTGACGGTTGACCTCGACTTTGAGATTATCAGCCAACTTAAGGTCCAAAATATCGCCCCGGGCATTGACCACCGTGCCATAAATCCCTCCCGCGGTCAGCACCCGGTCGGAACGCTTAACACCGAGAAGCATATTTTTGCGCTCTTTGGCTTGTTGTTGCTGAGGCCGATAAAGCAAAAAATAAAAAATAGCTCCAAAGGCAAGAATAGGAAAGAATGTCATCAGACCGGCCATGGGCGATTTGGATGCGGCAGGATCAGCGGCGAGCGCCTGAGCCAAAGCCAGGGAAGGAGCCGCGAAGATCAATGCTGAGGAGAGTTTAACCGACAGGGATAGGTAACGCATAATTCCTCCTGAATTCGCGATAGGCATCCTCCAGGCGGTCCTCACGAATCGCCGCCTGAATGGCTTGGCCTAAACGCATCATGAACGCTATATTATGCAAAGAAAGAAGACGATAAAGAAGAAGCTCGCCGGAGCGATATAGGTGGGCGAGATAAGCGCGGGTGTAATTGGCGCAGGTGTAACATCGGCAGTTAGGATCCAAGGGCGAAAAATCCTGCCGGTAAGCGTTATTCTTGATGTAAAATTTGCCCACGCTGGTTAAGGCTTGGCCATTTCTGGCATTGCGGGTGGGCAACACGCAATCCAAGAGGTCCGCCCCCCTCGTCGCCGCTTCCCAGAAGTCCAACGGATCGCCCACGCCCATTAAATAACGGGGCGCCGAGCGCTTGAGCAGCGCCGAGCTAACAGCCTCAACCATTTCCCAGGTCAACTCCTTAGGTTCGCCCACGGACAGCCCGCCCCAGGCAAAGGCGTCAAAGCCGATCTCGTCCATGCGCTCGAGAGCCTCCAAGCGCAAGGCGCGGTCAAAGCCGCCTTGGAGAATTCCAAAAAGCAGGGGCCTGTGCCCCTCGATAAACTCATAACGATTCTTCGCTCGCCGCGCCCACCGCAGCGTAATCTCCAACGCCTCCCGCGCCTCCTCGTTCCTCAACGGCCAGCCCCGGCAGACGTCCAGGCAAGTGATCGCGTCCGCGCCTAAAACCAATTGCGCTTCAATCACGCTCTCCGGCGTAAACTTCTGCGCCGAGCCGTCAATATGGGATTGAAAAACCACGCCTTCCTCCGAGAGCCGCGATAAATGCGCCAAACTCCAGACCTGAAATCCGCCTGAATCCGTCAAAATCCCACGGCCCTCCCAATTCATAAAGGCATGAAGCCCTCCTGCCTTGCGGATCGTTTCGAGGCCGGGACGCAAAACAAGATGATAAGTATTCGCCAGGAGCATGGAAGAGCCGGCGCCGAGCAAGTCATCCACCCCCAACGCCTTCACCGACGCCTGTGTGGCCACCGGCATAAACGCCGGCGTCTCAAAAGAGAGTCCTCCCGAAAGCGTCACCCGCCCTACTCGCGCCAACCCCGAGGAATTCTTCAGAACCTCAAATCGCATCATGAAGCATTTTGACTTAAACCCTGCCAGGGTCTCCGGCAAGCCTCGCGATGAGAGGCAATCCGCCTAATAAAGATGCCGTCATGAATCCATTGAAAAGTAAATCGGTAATTCAAATCAATTCGCGCCGACCAAATATCTTTTTTGTGATCAATTTTTTCTGCATGGAGGGAGGGGTGTCTGGGATTATCCCGAAAAAGCCGAAACGCCTTATCCGCCTTATCTTGAATGGCCCCAGGGAGGGCCCGGTAGTCTTCCTTGGTCCTATCGGTCCACCTAATGATCACTCTTTAAGCTCTTTGAGGAACTCTTCCACGGAGCTAGCCCGGCGGACGCGGCCGGCCTTGATTTCTCGGTCTACCACCCCTTCCTTCTTATGCCATTCTTTGCTCCAGAACCAAAGATGTTTTTTTTTACTCTCCTTTTGAAGCTTCTGAATTGTTTTGTTCCAGAGACCCGAACCCTTTATCTCCTCGATGACCTCTAAAATTTGGAAAAAATCCACATCGGGCAACACCACAAAGGCAGGCTTGTTGTGGAGCATCACGCGACAAACCTGCGTAGGATGCCTTAGCATTTTATCGAGCCCATGCCGGAACTCTCTGGCCCCCATGGTTTTCATCTCTCTTAATACGCTCACGGCGTTCATGGAACACCCCCCTTAGTATTTGTTCAACAATAGTTTAACATTAGAATGGTCCCTATTCAAGGCCACCGCTCGCCCCCTCATAAAATCATCATCGCGTCGCCGAAGCTGTAGAACTCATAGCCTTCGGCCGCGGCCAGGGCGTAGAGCGAGGCGAGATTCCAGTCCGCGCCCAAGAAGGCTTGGGTCATCAAGAAATTAGTGGATTCGGGCAAGTGAAAATTCGTGATCATCGCGTCCACGACGCGAAAAGGGTGACTCGGCCGGATAAAAAGCTCCACCGGTCCCTGCCAGGGACGGACCCGGCCCCGCTCGTCCGCGAGGCTTTCCAATGCCCGCACCACGCTGGTGCCACAGGCGATAATACGGCCTCCCAGGCGGCGGGCCTGATTGATCCGTTTAGCCTCGGATTCTTCCAAGCGGCACTCCTCGGGCGGCACGCGGTCCCGGCCCACGCCATGCATCATTGAGGCAAATCCCACATGAAGCGCGAGCTTGGCGATCAAAACCCCCTTGGCCCTTAAAACGTCCAAGAGTTCCTGCGTCCAGTGAAGCCCTGCCGTGGGGCAGGCGGCGCTACCCGGAACCTCGGCATAAACGCATTGATAGCGCTCCAGGTCCGAGGGTTCCAGTTCCGGCAGGCCGGCCGCTCGGCGCGCTTTAAGAATGTAAGGCGGAAGCGGGGTCTCCCCCAATTGTTCGATCAGGCTGGAGGCGACGATTCGCGCCAAAAATGCGCCGGACGCCTCGTCAAACGCGCCGATTTCAATAACGCCTTCGCTACCGTCTTTGAATCTGACCTTGCCGCCCGAGCGCTTGATCAGCCGCCCGAACCGGCGTTCCAGCTTGACCGGCGCTTCCTCGCCCGAACGCGGCAACTTGCCGATCAAAATATCGCCGCGAACCTCGCCCACCCAGAATGGAATTCTGGCGCCGAAAACTTTTGAAGTATTGACGACCAAGCAATCTCCCGATCGAAACTCATTCGCGATCTCATAAAAATGCCGATGTTCCTTAGTCTTGGCCGAACGTTTGGCCACCAGCAACCGGCACTGATCGCGCCGCTCGGATGGCTTAAGAGCTATGGGAAAAAAGGATAGGGCGGAGCCGGTCATCGTCACAATGAAAGTCTTGAATGATGTTAATTCTTGGCCAAACGGGCCTTGGGAAAATAATGCCTGAGTATTTTCTCATAATCCCAGCCGCGTTCAGCCATGTTCTTGGCTCCCCATTGGCACAGGCCGACCCCGTGCCCCCATCCTTTGCCGTAAATCACAAAACGCTTATCCTGTCTGGCAATGCGGGTGATTTTGGTGCTACGGATCCAGTTGGGGCCAAGAACCTGGCGCAGTTTATCCGTAGGAACCTCCGCGCGATTATTCTGGGCAATGACCTTAAGGCTCGCCACCCGCATACTTTTGGTAAGCCGTCCGATCAACAGGCTCTTAATCGGCGGCTCAAAGTCATACCCCAATTTCACCAGAGCCTTTCCCAAGTCCTCGACCGGAATGCTGGTGACCCAGGCGTAGTGCGGGCTTGTCTGGCAGGAGCCGAAGTCGCTGACTCCGAGCGAATCCTTCGAGGCTAAGCGCGACCAGACAAATCGAGCGTCCTCGGTGCGGCCGCCGCAACAAGAATGAAAATATCCCGGCAAAATACCCCCTCGGGCGTCCTTGAGAATTTCTCCGCGCGTCGCGTCCACCGCCCCCCTGGCCGCCTTGTCCTCGAAAGCCGCTCCGAAATACACCTGATGCTTCGTGTCCGCGCCCATCTGATAAGGCGCGTTCGCCGTAGCCGGCAAAGCGTGGCGGGCATAGGAACGTGAAACTACGGCTTGGGCTTTCAATGCTTCAAGAGGCCAGGTTTTTGTGTCCATTTCGCTCGCCAAAACGCCGTAAAGATAGTCTTCGAGCTCGAGCGTATTGACCAAGCCCAAACGCCCGTCCCCGATTTTTCGAATCTCCAAGCGCCCGCGATAAGGCTTGCCGTGCCAATAAAGATGCCGCCCGTCATTGGATCGGATAATGAGACCGTCTTCCAGGCCGATCGTCCCTTCCTCGTCAATCTCGACCCTGCCTTCGTCCCTGGTGACCGTAAATCCGCCATCCGGAACCTCGATCGCCAAATCCTTGCTCTTAATGTAATCGAGAAGGATGCGGATTTCCTGAGCAACGCAACGGTTGAGCGGTTGAGCGCTTAGACAGACAGCGCTTAAGCAGATAGCAGTTAAGCGATTCAGTGAAATAGGAGATTCCTTCATTACACTCAACCGCTTAACTGCTCAACCGCTAAACCGCTATTTTTTAAATTAACGTCGGCTCCGCTTTTTTCCCAGGCTTTCTTATGAGTTTGAAATGCTCATAGGCCCGGTCCGTGGCGATACGTCCCTTTGACGTGCGCGAGAGAAATCCCGCCTGGATTAGATAAGGCTCGTATATGTCGGCGATCGTGTCCGACTCTTCCTGAAGCGTAGCGGCCAGCGTTTCGATCCCCACCGGCCCGCCGTCATAACTCTGAATGATGCTCAGCAAAAACCGCCGGTCCATGGGATCGAGGCCCGCCTCATCTATCTCCATGCGGCGTAAAGCCTCGTCAACAAGAGAGGGCGTCACCCGGCCCTCGTTAAGAACGCTGGCATAGTCGCGCACGCGACGCAAAATCCGGTTGGCCACGCGGGGAGTCTGGCGGCTCCTCGCGGCAATCAGCCTGGCCGCGCCTTCCTCCACCGCCATCTGAAGAATCCCGGCCGAGCGCATGACGATCCGGCCCATCTCGGCCACCTCGTAAAAATTAAGATGCCCGATAATCCCGAAACGGTCGCGTAACGGGCCGGTCAAAAGACCCGCCCGCGTCGTAGCCGCCGCCAAAGTAAATTTAGGAATCGACAATTTAAGTTGCGCCGAGCCGATTGCGCCGGCCTGAGCGCCGCCCGTGTGAATATAAAACGTAAAATCCTCCATCACGGGATAAAGCGCCTCTTCAATGGCGTGGTTTAAACGATGAACCTCGTCTATAAATAAAATGTCGCCTTCTTCGAGAGTCGTCAAAATGCCCGCCAGATCCCCGAGCTTGGTCAAAATAGGGCCGGAAGTAACCCGGATATTAACGCCCATCTCCCTGGCTAAAATATGGGCCAGCGTGGTTTTGCCAAGTCCCGGCGGAGCGTAAAGAAGACAATGATCAAGAGCCTCCTTGCGTTTTTTGGCGGCTTCAATGTAAATGGCCAGATTGTCCTTGAGAGCCGCCTGGCCCACAAAATCTTCAAGCCGCTGGGGACGAAGCGCGTTTTCAAGATTCTCCGGAAAACGACCGCCGGTTGACTCTGGACCGGTTTCTAAAACAGCGGCTTGGGAGGAGAATTTTTTACCGGCCATAAGTCATGCGGCGCGCTTTAAAGAAAGCTCGCGGATCGCCTCCTTGACCAAAGATTCCAGGGTTCGCGGTTGCAGGCTCGGATGGCCTAAAATCGCATTGAGCGCGCCGGCGGATTCCCTTGCGTCAAATCCCAGCGACGCCAGAGCGTTCCTCGATCGTTGCCAAAGATCGCCGTCATCCGCGCCTGCTGAGCCTGCGGCGCTGGCAAACGGGAGGGCCGCTTCGGCCGGCGCGGCGGAAAATTCCTGAAGAAGGGGTTCGGCCTTCTCTTTGAGTTGCGCGATCATTCTGCCGGCCGTCTTGGCGGTAAAACCAAAAAAGGCCGTTAAAAATTTCGCGTCCTCACGCGCCAACGCCTGCAAAAAACGCAACGGAGATTTTTCCTTGACCTTGTCAAAATAATCCAAGGCCTTCTTGGCCCCGGCGCCCGGAATGCCCCAAAGAAGCTCGAAAAGCCGCCGCTCGTCATCCGACAAAAATCCGTACAGCGTTGTTTCCCCCCCGTACATAGCCGCGGATTGACTCACGTAAAGCGTAGCCTCCTGACCAGCGCCGAGGCTCCTCGCCGTTGATGCCGCCACATGAACTCGAAAGCCGATCCCTCCGGCCTCAAGCCACGCCTCGCACGGCTCGCCCTTCTCCCTATAACGAACCGAAACGATATTTCCCCGCAGGTAAGCGTACATAATGGTTACAGAATACAGGATTTAGCGACTCAACGAAAGTTACGCTTGGTCAAAATCGCGGTGAGAGCGATGGCAATCGCATCCGTGGTGTCATCCACCCCTTTGGCTTCGACGCCTTTGAGCAAAAATTTCAGAAATCGGGCCACGTCTTCTTTGCGGGACCTGGAGGAACCCGTGATAGTGGTTTTCACGGCCAAAGGATGAATTTCAGCGAGACCCAATCCCGCGCGGCCGGCGGCCAAGAGAATCACCCCCCGAGCCTCGCCCAGGCCAAGTAAATTAGAAATTCGAATACCCTGGGGAGGCAAATGAACCTCCTCGATAGCCATTGAATCAGGTTTTGGATTTTGCCGAATCAACCGCTCGATCTGCCCAAACAACTCCGCCAACCGCTCCGCCTTCGGCTTTCCAGGTTCAGTGGAAATTAACCCCAATTTCAAGAGTTCCGGTTTTCCGTCCCCCGCTCTTGCGCTCTCGCGATCCCCCGCTCTAATTTTCGCCCACCCGCAACGCCCCCAGCCGGGATCAATGCCAAGGACGATCATGGCGCAAGGTTAAAGGGGTTTTGAACCTTTTCAACCGCTCTGCTTGCTGAGCAGTTCGTCGGGGACGTTGTAGTTGGCGTAGACGTTTTTTACGTCGTCGTGTTCTTCGAGGTTTTCCATGAGGGAAAGGACTTTCTGGGCGGCCTCGCCATCAATCTTCATTTCGGTGGTGGGAATCTTGGTAGCCTCGGCCGAGGCCAGGGGAATACTTTGAGCCTCAAGGGCCTTCTTGACCCTGTCAAAATCAACCAAGGAGGTGATGACCGTGTAAATCTCGGCCTCCTCGGTTTTGACGTCCTCGGCGCCGGCCTCGATCGCAATTTCGTAAAGCTTGTCCTCAGCCACTTTGGCTTTCTCAACCTCGAAATACCCCTTAGCTTGAAACACCCAAGACACGCAACCCTGCTCGCCCAAACTGCCTCCGCAGGAATTGAAAATCTTGCGGATTTCGGAGGTAGTGCGGTTTTTATTGTCCGTCGTGGCCTCGACCATGACGGCCACGCCGCTGGGGCCATAGCCCTCGAAAACAACTTCCTCGATCACGGCGCCGGGAAGCTTGCCCTGTCCGCGCAACATAGCGCGCTCCACGTTATCCGAGGGCATATTGGCTGAGCGCGCGTCTTCGATGGCTTTTCTTAAGCGGGGATTACCCTCGGCGCTGGGCCCGCCTTCGCGCGTGGCAATGACGATTTCTCGAATGAGCCGGGTAAACATCTTGCCGCGCTTGGCATCCGCCAAGCCTTTTTTGTGTTTGATGCCTGCCCAGTGACTATGCCCGCCCATAAAGTCAGTAATTTTAATTATGCCATAAATGAAAGGGTTTAGTCTGGGGCGGCCCCCCCCCCCCCGGGGGGGGGGGGGCCCCCCCCCCCCGGGGGGGGCCCCCCCGGGCCGGGGGGCGGGGGGGGGGGGTGGGGGGGTTGG
>CAYHKQ010000008.1:0-4810 GCA_964357255.1 uncultured Elusimicrobia bacterium | reverse complement strand
CCCCCCCCCGCGGGCCCCCCCCCCCCCGGGGCGCGCGCGCCACCCCCGGGTCCTGGTTCCCGGGGCGCGGGGTTGGGAGGCTTGCCCAGACTAAACCCTTGCCCATAAATTAACCGTCAAAATTTTCCGGATTGCCAGCCGGTTACAATTCTTACGAAAGCCAAATTACGAAAATTCCACCCCGCCTCCCGGCCATTGCGCTTTAATTCGGCGAGCAAATCTTCAGGCTTAAGCCATTTTTTTCTGACCTGATATTCGACCCAAAAAGGATCAACCGCCAAACGGCTCGCGTACTCGACGGACGCCGGCAGGCTCTTGGGCCACTGGCCGCGCCGCAAAAAAACCAAGCTCGCGTTATCCCACCATACCAGCGCCCAATCGGACGCAGGATAGGCCATGGCCCGCCAACTCCTTAATGCCTGGTCATAACCGCGTCCATTAATTTTTAGAGTGCGCGCCGGCTGATACTCGTCAAGTTCGGGATGCTTGACAATGGCCAGCTCCACATCCCGGGATTTGATGTAGCGCCCCCAATCATTTGAATTCTCCGCATGGTGCATCAACTCGTGAAGCTCGTTATGGAAAATGTAACGTCCGTCAAAAAAGAAACGCGCGCCCTTGTCATGCAGTCTCCAGATACAAAATCCGCCCCATCCCCATTCGGTCCAAATATTGAGCTTGAGCAATTCGGGATAACGCTCTAAAAACTGGCACGCAAGCTCGGGATAATTTCCAGCGGAAAGATACGCGCGCGGAAGGCCCCTGTAGCGCGCAAGATTGCGGCCGGCCGTCCAGCCCTGCTTCGCTAAAAAATATCCTGAACCCGCCACGCCCAAGGCCATGAGCGCAAGGGCCGCGCTTTGCCAAAAAACGCGACGCGGCCAACCGGCGCGAGAGAATCCCGGCCAGCGCCAGGATTCCACCAGCGGCAACACCGCCTGCCACAAAACCGGCATGGAAACCAACCCAAAAAGAGCGATGTTGCGAATATGCTTTTGCGCGAAAAGGCCGAACGCCAAAACGACGAACGTCCCCTCAAAATCAAATTTTCTAGTAACAATCCAGCTCGTAATCAAGACGGAAATGGCGAAGAAAAATACTCCCCAATAGCGCCAGGTTCCGGCCTGATCAAACCGGGTCGGTTGCCACTCCATAATCACGTTGGAAATAAAAGGAGCGTCACGAAGATGCTTGATAATGACTTTGTAAACCTCGATCCCGTATGGGTTAATCAGCGTGGCCGCTAGGCCGATCATGCCCAAGGCCGCCAGCGCCCAGAGGCGCAGCCGCTCATGCGAACGACGGCGCTGATATTGCTCCTGCGTAAGCTCCCGGTCAACGCGCCAGCCAAACCAGGCATTGGCCATAGAAATAGCGCTACCTATTAACTGAAGACCCAAAATACCAAGGGCCAAAACGAACCCGCCGTGAATATTGGCCCACAAAGCCAATAGCGCCGCATAAGCGGCAATAAAAATCGGGAAGCGGGAAGCGGGAGGCGGGAGGCGTTGGAAGAACCCGCTTCCCGCGTCCCGCTTCCCGATTCCCGCTAATATATCTATAAACCGGTCTCGAAGCCCAAAAAACACGCCTAGAAACAACAAAGTAAACAATTCCGGCTGCATCGTGGCCCGAGTGGCAAGAAAGGCATAAATCATCACAATGCTAGACAGGCGCGCGGCCAGGTTTTTCACCGTGACTGCCGTCAAATCAAGCCGGCGCGCCACATATTGGTCCGCCGCGACAACCGTCAGCGTGACGAGCCCGGCCCGGGCCAACACAAGAGCCCGAAAATCCCCCCACTGATGAAGTTTCCAGACGATCCACTCAAACAGCCACTCATAATTGATCCAAAAAGTCCCCGGCTTCGTAAAAGAAAACGTCTCCCAGCTCAATAACAGACGCCCCAACTGATCGGCCTTCCTCGCCGCGGCCAAGTGCCAGAACAAATCCGGATTAAACTCCGGAAAAAGCAGAGAAACAAAAACGCAAATAAAAAGAAAATAAAAACTGGCCGCAAAGAAAATCCGCCCCTGACGGCTTGCGTTTTGGCTCTCACCCGACATGGCCTTACCCTACCATTTTTGTCTAATACCGCAAGAGAAACGTATTAAATGAATCGTAAGCGTTCGGCAATCAGCCTCGGATAATGAATCTTCAAGAACACGCCGCATGGAATGAGGAGATGGCGCGCCGGCATGATCCGGACGCGTTTATCACGAAGTCCGGATTTTTCATCCGCCGAATAGAGGCCATGCGCTTGGAGGCGGCCCGACGGGCGTTAGAGGTTCGGCCTTCTGACGACGTTCTCGATGTCGGCTGCGGTAGCGGCAATCTCTTAGCCGCTCTGAGCGGCAACCGCGTAGTGGGCCTGGACCTCTGCGACACGCTTCTGGATAAAGCCAAGGAACGCGCGGCAGGCTTAATCCATATTCAAATCATCAAAGGAGGCGCGGAATTTTTACCCTTTCCCGACCGGTCGTTCGACCGGATCGTCTGCTCGGAAGTCTTAGAGCACGTCTTAGACCCTCGGGCCGTTCTTGACGAGATTTACCGCGTGGCCCGGCCCGGCGCCCGCGTGGTTATTACCATTCCCAATGAAAAACTCATCAACAGGACCAAGCGCGTGATTCTGGCCCTGGGGCTTAAAAAATTCATCGCCGGCCGCTACGCCATGTCCGACAACATGCTCGAAGATTGGCACCGCAACGAAATCTCAACGAATCGGCTCATTGAATCCTGCCAAGGCCGCTTCCAACCCCTCGGCGTCCACGGCGTGCCCCTGAACGCCTGCGCCTATCACTGGATCGCGGCGTTCAAAGTCCATTAAGGACCCGTCCACAAATAACCTATACAGATTGCGCCCAGATTTTGGTCAGATTTGGACGCAACGATTGAGACAAAGCCGAGGAATAGCAGAGCTATTTTGAGGCTTTTTCGATTGAGGCGCGTTCAAAGATGACCAAAAGATGGGATGCAAGATGTATAGGTTATTTGTGGACGGGTCCTAAGGTCCGTCAAGAAATTAATCCCGACTTTGACGAGATGTGTTCAAAGGGGGCGTCCAACTTCTGACCCAATGGAGAAAGCCCAGGTTGCGATGGTTGACGCCGGCTTCCTCTCTGTTACGATTGAGCTCGCGCAAAAGATCGCCGCGGGCGATCTTTTTTTCTTTAAACTGCTTCTCCACCAGAAGGGGATCTATGTTTAGGCGACTTTTGTATTCAACATTCTCGCCCAGGCTCTTGGGCCGCCGGTCGCGGCGCAGGAAAACGACGCATAAATGGTCCCACCAAATCATCGCCCATTCCGAAGCGGGATAGGCAACGGCCGTCCAGGTGCGAAGGGAACTCTCGTAGCCGCGGCCGTCGGCTTTCATGGTCCTGAATGCTTGAAGACTCGAAAGGCCTGGATGAGCCAAGACGCAAAGCTCGACCCCTTGGGAGCGCAGATAGCCGGACCACTGATCGGCTTGCAAGGCCTTTGCGGAATCCCTGATCAGAAAATCATGAAAAAGATACCGTCCGTCATAATAAAATCGGGCGCCCTTGTCATGAAGCCTCCAAATGCCGTAGCCCCCCCATCCCCATTCGGTCATTATTTTAAGACTAAGCAAATCAGGATATTTCTCAAGAAACCGAAAGGCCAGTTCCGGATAATTGACCTGGGCCACATGATTGCGGGGAATGCCCTTTAAAGCCCACAGATTGCGAGCCATGAGCCAATCGCGCCGGGCCAAATGATACCCTGACTGGGCCGATGACGCCAAAAATAAAACCAGCGCCCCGGCCGGCACGGCATACCGAAAATTCCCCTTGTCGTTGCGAGAGGAGCGACGTCGCGTCCCTGCGGGACTCCCTTCGTCCATTCGCTCCGCGAATGGAAGCAATCTCATTAAATTCTCCTTAAACTTTAAAACGACTGCCCATTCAAATTCCTTAACGGCGCGCGGCAACAACAACCACAATGTCTCTAAAAAAACCGGCATGGTCATAAGCCCAAAAAGAGCCAGATGCCGGATATGGCTAGACATGGAAAAACCAAAAAATAAAACAAGAATGACTCCGGTAAAATAAAAACCCATGCCTTTAAACCACCTTGCCATCAAAAGAATCAAGGTCAATAGCAAAAACCCATAGCAATAAACACTCCCTGCAAAATAAAACTCCACCGGCTGCCACTCCTGGATCAGCCCGGAAATGTTGGAAAGCTCGCCGAGAAGGCCGAAAATAAATTGATGAATCTTAATTCCATAAGGATTGACCAAGGTGGCGGCAAGGCCCATACTGCCTAAAACAACCAAACCAACCATTGTCCGAAACGCATTTTTTATCTCACCACTGCTTTCGGTCCAGGAACTCTCCCCGCGAATTCGACATTTATACCAGACATTCAGCGCTCCGACGCTGGCCCCCAAAAACTCCAAACCCAGCAGACCCAAAGCCCAAACAAACCCGCCGTGAATATTAACCCAAAGGGCAAAAAGCAGGATATAACAAGCGGCCAAAAGCGTGCAGTGCGGGGCGCGGGGCGAATAGCGGATAATTTGTTCGCTTCCCGCTTCCCGCTTCCCGCTTCCCATCCATATAGCCATCAACCGGTCGCGAAGACAGAAAAAAATAACAAGAAAAAAAAGAGTGAAAAGCTCAGGCTGAAGGGAACCCCGTCCCGACATAAAACGGCCCAGGCTAAGCAACGCGGCCAAACGCAAAATCAAAACACCCCCCCATGGCCCGGCCCGCCCCCTGCCCGGGCCCGCAAGCAAATTGGGAGCCTTGCCCATCGCCGGGAGGGGATTTAAGGAGCCCCG
>CAYHKQ010000007.1:0-44387 GCA_964357255.1 uncultured Elusimicrobia bacterium | reverse complement strand
CCAAACCCGGAACCCTGGACATGGGTTCCCCTCTTGGCTGGCCGGTGATTTCCACTGTGCCAGCGGCCACGGCATATCATACGACGTTCGTTTTAGGCGGCCGTCTTTATGCGGCGGGAGGCGTTGGCGGCAACGGCGTTTATTATTCTTCTTTTAATATCGCCGGATCGCTTAATGCCTGGCAGAAGGCCACGGCTGTTGTGCCTGATACAAGCTTGTACTATAGCGCCAAGGCTGTTTATAACGGCAGGGTGTATATATTGGGCGGCGCGCTGAGCGCTTCCACCGCCACGGTCAAGTATGCTTCCCCGGGCGCTGACGGGAATATCGCTTCCTGGACCGATAATCCGGCGTATTATTTGCCTGAACCCTTGAGGTTCCATCAAGCCGAGATTCTTACCATGAGCGTTGGCGCCTCAACCAGGGCTTTTGTTTACACGCTGGGCGGCACAATAGACAATGATCGTTCAAGCCATGTTTTCGTCTCTCGTATTAGCGAAGACGGCTCGCTTTCTCCTTGGCGCGCCACAACCCCCTTGCCTCAAGCTATGTGGCGACATAAGACCGTTGTCTTTAATAACAGGATTTACGTGATCGGAGG
This sequence comes from uncultured Elusimicrobia bacterium, assembly GCA_964357255.1. GTDB lineage: Bacteria > Elusimicrobiota > Elusimicrobia > JACQPE01 > JACQPE01 > JBBTIS01. The sequence continues at coordinate 43,786 of CAYHKQ010000007.1, read as the reverse complement.
GGTCAATGTGATTGGTTCAAACCTCTCCACTGTTTATTCAGCCGCGATGGCGGATGCCCAGGGAAGTCTCGGGGCATGGAGAACCGAAACAGCCTTGATTGATTATATGTATTCCGGGGCCGCGGCTGTTTTTAATAATCGGCTCTACAGCATTGGAGGAGCGGCTGGTTTCACTGTGTCTTATTCCACCATTGCCGCTGACGGCACGCTCTCCGCCTGGGTGAGGGACACGGCCTTTGCATCAGGCGGCGCCAATAAATGGTTGGACGGCGGGTTCGCGACTTATGGGAAAAGAATGTATCTCGTCGCAGGCGAGGCTGCGGGCGCGAATACAGCTAATGTCTACATGGCTGATTTTCCCATCAGCGGCGTCGCCTCCTCGGCCAACGGGGAGCTTACCGTGTCCTTTAATGCGGATTCTTCGGATTCCGGCGGGTCCGGGATTCATGCCGCGCCCAATCGCATTGAAATTTCCACTTCGCCGGATTGTAATGGCAGTTCCAATAAGGACTCCGGCTGGCAGGGAGGGACTTCGTATACAGGGACGTCGCTTTCAACCAGCGCGCCATACTTTGTCAGGATCAATGCGAGGGATAATGCGGGGAATACTAGCCTGGATTCCCGCTTTCGCGGGAATGACGGGGGGACGGTGGCTCGATGTTTAGGGCCGTTCTGGACGCAAGATGGGACGCCGCCTAAGCCGCCTGTGTTGAGCGAGTCATTGCCTGGGAGTTGGCAGCCAGGGACTGCAATGCCGGATTCCAGGTATCTTTCAGAGGCCGTGTTGGTGAGTAGCAGGGTTTATTTGATCGCGGGGGACAATGGTTCCGGCGAGCTAAATTCCGTTTATGTGGCGACCTTGACCGCGGGAGGATCTATTGGTTTCTGGAGCACAATCACTGACGCGAGCCTCACGGCCCGGTACTCACATCGGGCCGTTGTGTCCAACAACAAGATTTACGTGACCGGCGGCGTCCCAAACAGCGACGTGCGTTACACCTCGGTCAATGCCGCAAACGGGAGCCTTTCCGCTTGGACCCTGACCACGCCCCTGCCATATAGCGGTTTGAACGGCCATTCATCCGTGCTTTACAACAATCGGATTTATGTCCTGGGCGGCAATGTTGGCGGCGCAAGGTCCGATGTCTTTTTCTCTCCGATTAACTCCGACGGCTCGCTTGGGAGCTGGACTTCCGCGTTGAGCCTGTCCTCGCCGACAACGCTTCATTGTTCCGTGACTTACGGCAATAAGCTCTATGTTATCGGCGGCCTTAATTCCGGCTATAGGGCCGACGTTTTATATGCTCCGATTAACGGCAATGGTTCTTTGGGCTCCTGGAATCAAACAACCAGCCTTCCTATTGCCATGGCCGAACATTCTTGCGTGGTCTTAAACAATCGGATTTACGCCTTTGGCGGGCGCAATAATTCCATTTTAGCCAACGCTTATTCCGCGCTCATTAATTCCGACGGCACGTTGGGTTCTTGGAGCGCGGCGGCCATCCCTGATCTTCCCAGCGCCCGGGACCATCTTCGGGCCGTGAGCTTTGGCGACCGGATTTACGCCTTCGGCGGAACAACCGATGGCGGCGCAGGGGGGAAACTGGCCGACGTTGTCGTGGCTTCCGTCACTTTCTCCGGGGTTTCCGTTTCCCAGCCCAGGGATTTGGCCGTAACCTTTGCAAGTCAGGCTACGGATAATCTTTCCATTCATAGTACGCCCAATCAGGTTATTCTTTCCACGAATTCCTATTGCGCGCCGGAGGTGTTTGTGTCCACCTGGTTCGCGGGCGCGGGCATGACGTTTAGCGATTCTTTGACCGGAGACGCGAGTTACTATCTTTCTTTAAAGGGCCGGGACGCGGCAGGGAATATTTCCCCTCACCCTGCCCTCTCCCCGCAAGCGGGGCGAGGGGAAGGGGGGTGCGTCGGGCCATTTTACACTCCGCCTGCGGTGTATGCCCAGATCACGAATGTAACACCGGCCACGATTTACCAGGGAATTCAATACGCCGCGTTAAAACTTAGGCTGTGGACCGAGAACCCGACCACCTCTTATTTTTCGAGCCTGAACGTGAACAAATTAGGGACTGTGACGGACGCGGACATTCAGGAGGTTTCCCTGTGGTACGACAATAATCTCAACGGCAACTTTGACGGCACCAATGGCGACTCCAAGATCAATAGCGGGGTGTCCGTGTTTACCAACGGCAGTTCCACTGTGTCGGTTCCAGGCGCTCAAGACACCCTTGCCCAGCTTTCACTCTCGACCAAGACCTATTTCGTGGCCTTAAGGCCGGTTTCAAACGCTTATGCCAATACCACGTTTGCCGTTAGGGTCCAGGCCCGGACTTCATTTGGGTTCGCCGGCAAGCACAACGTGCGGGACTTGAATTTTCCAGTGGATTCCGTTTTGACTACGATTTCCGACAGCGCGAGCGCCACCGTGGTGTCAACGGCGAGCTTGGTGAACGCGGAGGTGGGCGTTGGGCAGACGAATGTCCAGATGTTCAAATTTGGCCTGTCCGTAGACACCGGCACTGTGGAATTATCCTGCGTCACCTTAATGCGCATTGGCGCTTCGAGCGATGGCGACATTTCAGCCGTCCGCGTGTGGCGGGATAATGGGAATGGGACGTTTTCTTCTTCCGTGGACGTTGTTTTGGGCGGGGTTTCGACTTTTGTCAACGGAATTTCGACTTATGTCGTGACTGCCGCGGAGCAGTCCTCCCGCACCGTGCGCTCCGGGGCCACCGGGTATTTTTTCATCACCTTTGACATTTCGGTTAACGCCGCGCTCGGCAACACAGTGGGCGTGGAAATAACGAGCACGGATTCCATCAAGTACGTGAGCGCGGCTGACTCGACCACGGCCTCCGGTGTTTTTCCGATTCGAAGTTCCTTGGGCACGATTTCCATGTCCCCGGATGTGACTCCACTACGTTCCACCGGAACCTGGTATGGCGATCCGTTCTTTGTTTTTATGTCCAGCTTTGGCGCGCCGCCTTTGGCGGACTATGTTCGTTATATCTGGGACCAGAACGCCACACATTCCTGGGGCGCGGCCGATGGAACCGTCTGGAACGTGGGCCGCTCCACAGTGTCGTCCACGGCCACGGGCTCTTGGCACTTTCATTCCAAGGCGTATCTGGCAGGGGACATCGAAGCCGAGGCCAGGGACGCGGGCCCGTATTACTATGACGGCGCCGGTCCGGTGATATCGAACGTGGAAGCCAGGCAAAAAGATGAAACGACCTGGATTCCGGCGTCCGCCGGAACGACGAGCGCCGACATCTCGACGCCCACGGCGCGCATGAGCGTTCAAGATTCCAACTCCGGTCTTGCGATCGGCCAACAGCCTCTGGGGGTTTCTTCCGGAACCGTTCTATACCTGAACTTCGACACATGGCCGCCTGCGGATAAGTCCGGATATGACAATGCGGTGTCCACGCTCGGCGCCGACGGCATGATTCAAACCGGCTCCGGAAAATTCGGTTCCGCCATGCAGACCGGCGCGGACGATCAATATATCCGGATTTCCACCGTGAACGCTTTGGCCGGAGTCAATACCACGACGGTTGAGATGTGGTTTTATCAAACGCTCGATGATGACGCGGACCAGGCCTTGGTTTGGGGTTGCGCGGACCAGAATTTCCGGCTCGAGGTCCGGGGGGATTCTTCATTGAGATTAAACGGCAATGCCGGCGGCGTCGGTTTGCAAACCGGCCAGGACCATCTAAAGTTGAATCAATGGCATTATGTTGCCGCGGTTTTCGACAATCCCGCAGACTTGGCTGTGATTTATCTCGACGGCAGAGAGACCGCGCGCAAAACCAGCGCCGGCGGGGCTGATCTTCCGGGAGATATTTGCGTTGGCTCTTATCCTGGCGGCTCGGTCGGAACATTCCGGGGCCGGATTGACGAACTGCGAATTTCCCGGCGCATTCTCCCCCCCGAGCAAATCGCGGCGAATTATTTTTCGGGGGTCCAGAAATTTACGAGAGATGGAGGGGCGAACTGGATTATCAATGTTTCGACCATTCCTTCTTTTTCCCTCGCCCCGCTTGCGGGGAGAGGGCAGGGTGAGGGGGCCGTCAGCATCTCCGGCGCTAACGCCAGCACAGCCGTAGAAATCGCCAGCAGTCCCATCGCCTTCTGGAACGCCCATGCCACGAACAACCAATTCGTCTTCCTAATCCGCGATCGCGTCGGCAACGTCGCAACCACGCCCCTGACCACCGTGGCCAATGCCTTGAGCGCCCCGACCTTGACCATTCAATGCCAGGCCCATGACAATGACTCTTACTCCGACTGCGGGGACCCAACCGTAACCACGAATGATTTGACCCCGAACATACAGCTCACAGCCACGTCCAATGGCCCCGCGCCATTGAGAATTTCCAGCGCCCCGATTTCGATTTCCTCGGACACTGTCCTTTATTTTGACTTCGAGGAATGGCCTCCCAGAGATAAATCAGGCTATGGCAATCATGTCTCGAGCATCCAAGCCGGCGCAATCCAGGCCGCCTCCGGTTTCCACGGCAAGGGCTTAGGCTTGAGCGCCGACCAAGACCGCTTGATTATTCCCCGGCATCCGAGCTTTGACTTCACGGCCGTGACCGCGATGACCTGGATCAAGACGACGGATGTCAGCGCTACTCGCGCGGTCATTTCAAATCATAGCGGCCCTGATCCAGCCGCCGCATTTTTAATATTGAATCAAGGCGTACCCAGCTTCTACACTGGAGCAGCCTACGTGAACGCAACCGGCCTGCGCGTCAACGATGACAAGTGGCATCTTCTCGCGGCAAGCTACGACGGGGCCAATGCCAGAATTTACGTGGACGGTCTTCTTATTAATAAAGCTGCTGTCGGCAGCGATTTTGCGACCGGCAACGCTCTTTACATAGGCAATAACCCTGCGTGGGGCGTAGGCGGACCAGTCGCTGTTCTCGATGAAATAAAACTCGTCAAGCGCGCCATGAGCGATGATGAGATTTGGGCTGAGTATAACGGCACGAGATTCAAGTATTCCACGGACGGGGGGGCGAATTATATTTCTTCCAATACCTGGTCCTCCCTGCCCTCGATCTCGACGATTCCGCCGAATTACAACAATCTCGTCATTCCCGCGCAGGCGGGAATCCAGTGGTCCCCTGTTGTCCTAATTTCCTCCCAAACCCCCTTCTTCCAGGAACACGCTACGAACAACAAGCTCAAGCTTTATGTCATGGATTCTATCGGGAATCTGAGCATTAAAGATTTGACCGTGAGTATCGCGGCCGCCGCGCCCTCGGTGTCCAATGACCGCGTCTCCAACGCCGATGGAACCGATCTCTCCGGTATCTCCTCTAATTGGACCAATACTTTTAGCCCAACTTTGAAATTTAACATTCAGGACCAGGGCTCCGGCCTCTCCTCCCCTCCCCTCGTCATTCCAGGGCAGGCTGGAATCTTGCCCCTTCTTTATCTCCCCTTTGACGAGGGATCAGGCAATACCACTCTTGATCTCTCCTCCAATGGCGCGATTGGGACCATGGTGACCCCCAACTGGACCGACGGTGTTTTTGGTAAAGCCGTGCAAGTAACAAGCGCCAATAACAGGGTGAAGATGTCCACGATCCCGGCCATCACGAACATCGGTAACTTCACAATTCAAGCTTGGGTTAAAACCACGGCCCAAGGGAATAACAAGAATATTGTTTCTATGTTCAACGGCTCTCAAGGTTTAAGATACGGACTTTCAGCCGGCGTCGCTGGCAAAGATGTTGGGTGCATCTTGGGCAGATGCGGCAACCATCGAGTCAATGACGGACGATGGCATTTTCTGACGGCAACAGGCGATGGGACAAATTTCAAGTATTACGTGGATGGATCTTCGGACGCGGCTATCACATACGACGGCGTGGTCGTGCAGGGTCTCTACCCCTTGACCATTGGCGGCGATCCTTACGAGTATGTTGGCAACTATTTTGACGGCGCCATTGACGAAGTCAAAATCTACAACTACGCCCGAACCCAGGACGAAATCCAAACGGAGTATCGCCGGGGCGTGGCAAGGACCCATGAGGTTTGGATTTCATCCGACTCCGGCGCCAATTATTTTAGAATTCAGTCCTCATCGTTAAGCGTTACTGGTCTCGATGGGAGCACGGGCGTGGAAACCTTGACGGCCCAGGCAGGGGGAAGCCTCGTGGGCCTGGCCACGGATTATTTTGTCCGTTTCGCCGAGGGTAGTTCCAATCGGGTTCGGGCTGTTACGTTCGATCGATCCGGAGCGAGCGCGACCGCGGTCTATGCGGTTAATTTCGACGCGACGTCTCCTAAGCCCGGCACGCTCGACATGGGCCATCCCCTGGGCTGGCCGGTGATTTCCACGGCCCCGGTTGCGGATTACCTGCACTCCAGCGTTATTCTCAACGGCCGGATTTATTGGATCGGCGGCCTCTCCGGTAGCGGCGAAGTCTATCATGCCCCAATTAACAAGGACGGCTCGCTCGGCGACTGGACAGGGACCACGGGTATTGGCAACGCCATGAAGGCGTTGGCCGGCGCCGCGGTTTACAATGGAAGGATTTACATGGTGGGCGGCGCCTCCGGCGATGGTTCCGGATCCTCCAGCAATAAGGTCGTTTACAGTCAACCTGACGCAAACGGCAATATTTCTTCCTGGACGGACAACAGCGTTTATTATCTTCCCGCGTCAGCCGGCCACGGAATGAGGGCTGTGGTCTTGAACGGATTCTTGTACGCCATTGGCGGGGATTTGTCCAATGATAAAACGAATGTTTCCAGTTATGTTTATGTTTCTCAAATTAAAAGCGACGGTTCTTTGGGCGCTTGGCGGAACACGGCGTTCCTGCCGGGCAAGCGGACGATTTTTGCCGCGGGCGTTTGGGGCAACCGGATTTTTATTGTCGGCGGACACGATGGTTCCGGTTATCAAAACACAGTCTATTCCGCCGCGCCCGTTGACGCGGCCGGGAGCCTTGGCGATTGGCGCGCGGAGACAGTCTACCCGCTTTCCAACGGCTATATCGCCAACGCGGTGTTTTTCAACAATAGGCTCTACGTCGCCGGCGGAAATAACGGCTCGGCCTTGAATCAGGTTTATTATTCAACCGTGGCCGCGAATGGGACCTTGTCTGTCTGGACAGAGGATACGTCGTTGAGCGCGGGCGGCGCGGCAACCCTTTATGGCCATGCCCTGGCAACCTATAACAACAGGATTTATGCCTTAGGCGGCAATGCCGGGGGAGCGCCAACCGCGAATGTTTACATGGCGGACTTTCCCATGCCCGGCGTCGCTTCTACGGCCAATGGGGAGCTTGCCGTGTCCTTTAACGCGGCCTCGGCTGATTCCGGCGGCTCAGGGCTTCATGCCTCGCCCAATCGCATTGAAATTTCCACGTCGCCGGATTGCAATGGCAGTTCCAATAAGGACTCCGGCTGGCAGGGGGGGACTTCGTATACGGGGACGGCTTTGTCAACCAGCGCGCCATACTTTGTCAGGATCAATGCGAGGGATAATGCGGGGAATACTAGCCTGGATTCCCGCTTTCGCGGGAATGACGGGGGGACGGTGGCTCATTGTTTTGGGCCGTTTTGGCCGCAGGACAATACGCCGCCTAAGCCGCCGGTGATGAGCGAAACCCAGCCTGCTAGTTGGCTCGCGTCTAATGCCCTTCCGGCCGGTATTTCCAGCCACACGGCTATCGTGGTGTCGAGCATGGTGTATATCATCGCCGGGAACAACGGCTCCGGCGATCAGAACACTGTTTATTCGGCCAATATCGCGCTCAGCGGCGTTGTCGGCGCCTGGTCCGCGAGCGCGGACCCGAGCTTGACGGCCAGGAGCGGCCATGCCTCGGTTATGGCCAATAACAGAATTTATGCCTTGGGCGGCGCCACGGCCGGAGCTGACGTTCGTTTCGTCAATGTCAATGGCGACGGCACGCTCGGGTCCTGGACAGCCACGAGCGCTCTGCCGCGTAGCTTGAGCGGTCATTCAGCCGTGGCTTTGAATAACAGGATTTATGCGCTTGGCGGTGATTCGGGCGGTTCGATTCGAAGCGAGGTTTATTCCGCCTCGATCAATAATGACGGCTCGCTCGGGGCCTGGGCCCCCACGGTGAGCCTATCGTCGCCCAGCGCCCATCATTGTAGCGTGGCTTATACCAACAAGATTTATGTGATCGGAGGCGATCACGGCGTTCAACACTCGGATGTTTATTTGACGCCAGTCAACGCTGATGGCTCGCTCGGACCTTGGGCTAAGACCACGAGCCTGCCCCAGGCGTTGAACGCTTTTTCATGCGTCATATTTAATAGCCGGCTCTACGTCATTGGCGGCGCCGCCCCGGGCGGCGCGCAAGCGGGCGTGTATTCCGCCTCGATCAATAACGACGGCACGCTGGGATCCTGGAGCGCCACATCTAGTTTGTCCGCGGCCAAGTCCAATCTCTCCGCCGTAGTGTTTTCCAATAGGATTTACGCCTTTGGCGGGTCCGCGGATTCCTCGAGCGTTTACTCGGCTTCCATTACGCTCTCCGGCGTGAGTATTCCCCAGGGCCGCGACCTGTCCGTGGCGCTGGCTTTGGAGGCCTCGGATAATATTTCTGGCCATGCCACGCCGAATCAGCTCGTAGTTTCGACCAATCCAACCTGCGTGCCGGAATATACGAATACCGGCTGGTTCTCAGGCTTGACCGGCGTATTCTCCGATTCCTTGACCGGCGACACGAGCTACTATCTTTTCTTCAAGGGCAGGGACGCCTCCGGGCTGGTGTCGAACACCTTAGGCGCGGATCGCTCACAGGGCCCACGGCTCTGCGCGGGGCCTTATTGGGTGGCGCCCGCGGTGTATGCCCTCGCGGATAACGCGGCTCCGGGGAGCGCCGGCCAGGGCGCGCGATTTTCCGTTTTGCGCTTGAAGCTCTGGGCCGAGACTGGGACAGCTTCTTATTTATCCGGATTAAATGTCGCGCGCCTGGGCACAATGGCGGACGCGGACGTGCAGGACATCTCACTTTGGTATGACAATAATCTTAACGGGACCTTTGAGGAAGGCTCGGATTCCCGCATCAGCAATTTAGCGCAATTCACCAATGCCGGCGCGGCCTTGAGCGTTCTTGCCGGTCAGCAGGCCGCGGACATTACCGTGTCCACCAAGACTTATTTTGTGGTTGTCGGAGCCCTTCCCAATGCCTTGCCTGGCAACACCCTGGGCGTGAGAGTGTCGGGCGTGGATTCCTTCACCTTCGCGACCAAGCACAAGGTCCGCGGTTTGAGCTTCCCCGTGGATTCGGGAGTGACAGGAATCACGGACAACGCGAGCGTCGTCATCGTGGCTTCGAGCATCAGCCTGATTTCGTATCAGGTGACCGCGGGGCAGTCGAATGTCGGAATTTTGGGCTTTACCTTAAGCCCCAACGCAGGCACGGTGGAGTTAAGCTCCGTGACCATCAGGAAACTCGGTAGCGCGAGTGACGGCGATATTTCGGCCATTCGCCTCTGGCGCGACAATGGCGATGGCGCTTTTGCCGCGGCCGGCCCAGGCCAGGATATTCTTTTGGGCCCGGTGCCGACGTTTATTGACGCGATCTCGACCTATAACGTCACCCACGCGAATCAATCCACCCGCACGGTGCGTTCCGGCGCCACGGTTTATTTTTTCATTTCCCTTGATATCGCTCCGGGCACGGCCCTGAATAACACTCTGGGAATCGAGATCACAAGCACGGATTCCTTTAAATATATCGGCGCCCTCGATAGCATGGAAGCCGGTTCGATGTTTCCCATCCGCTCGTCAACAGGGCTTATTACCATGGTTCCGGATGTGACGGCCCAGCGTTCCACCGGAACCTGGCACGGCGATCCGTTCTTTATTTTTTCATCGCAATTCGGCACTCCTCCGCTGGTGGACCACGTCCATTATGCCTGGAACCAGAGCGCAACCTACAATTGGCCGCCCACCCATCCTTCGGAGCCGGAATGGAACTCGGGTAAGACGACCATGACGGCCACGGCCAATGGCGCGTGGTATTTCCATACCAAGGCTTACCGCGCCGCCGCGGATCCTGGCGCCACCCGGGATTTTGGCCCCTTTAATTTTGATTCCTCCGCGCCTGCGATCACGAACGTGGAATGTCGGCAGAAAGACGAAATAACCTGGATTCCGGCTTCCGCCGGAATGACGAGCGCTAATATTTCAACGCCAACAATTAAAGCGAGCGTGCAAGACGCGAATGCCGGTCTTGTCAACGGCGCCGGGCCGTTCGGGGTGTCGTCCGGGACCGTGCTGTACCTTGATTTTGATTCTTGGCCGCTCGCGGACAAATCCGGCTTTGCCCAAACCGTGAGCACCGTGGGCGCCGCGAGCGTGGTGCCGGGCAAATTTAACGACGGTCTGGACGGATTTTCCAGCGCCAATTATATCGTGGTCTCGACCATCAGCCAATTGGCCGGGGTGACTGAAATGACGGTGGAGGCTTGGCTCAACCCCGGCGCCATGGGGGCTAATTCCCATATCGCGAGTTTCCTGGGCGGCCAACCCATGACGTTGGGCGCCAATGGCGAGATGAGCTTGGGTAGCGTGGCCGCGGGCCGCGACCACGCGGCCAAGGGGCAATGGCAGTATATCGCCTGGGTCTGGAGCCCGAATAATAACAAGATTTATTTGAACGGCCGCGAGATTTTTACTGACGCGACGCAGGGAGCGCAGAATTTTTCGCAGGACCTTTGGATCGGGTACTTGCCCGGAGGGAGCGCCTTCTCCGGCGTTATTGACGAACTGCGCGCTAGCCGTCGCGCCCTGACCCCAGAGCAAATCGCGGCGAATTATTTCAGCGGCGCTCGCAAGTTTACTCGCGACGGCGGCGCCACTTGGATCATTGACCCTAGCACGCGCATAGCGCAAGGGTCAATAGGGTTAACAGGTTCAAATGGTTCCACAGGGGTGGAAACCGCCTCCGGCGCTGTTTCCTTTTGGAACGCCCATTCTACTGATAACCGGATGGTATTTTTAATCCGCGATCAGGCCGGCAATGTTGCGACGTCGCCGGTCACGACCGTGGCCATTCCTTATAGCGCCCCCGTCTTCACGCTCGCCGCTGCTGAGCCAAAGGATGGGCTTGGATTTAGCGCTACGGAATCCGCCGGCGTGATCACGGTGAATGATTTGACTCCGAACGTGAGGGTGACGGTTCAGGCCGGTTCTCCGTCGCCTTTGAGAATTTCTTCGGCCCCGATTTCGATTTCTTCCGACACCGTGCTGTATTTGGACTTCGAGGAATGGCCGCCCATGGACAAATCCGGCTGGGGCAATCATATCTCGAGCGTTGCCGGTAATGCGGCGCAAGGGTCCGGGATCAGGGGTTCGGGGGCGATTTTGAACGCAAGCGCGGATCATTTGACGATTCCTAGAAATCCCAGCCTGAATTTTTCAGCCATGACCGTGATGGCTTGGGTCAAGACCACCGAGACCGCGGCCCGCTCTATCATCAGTGAAAACGGAGGAAGTGACGACGGCTTCTCGCTGGCCCTGGCCAATGCCGGCGCCGGCAAGCCCGGATTTTATTCGGGCGCGGCCTGGATTGACGCGGCCGGCTCGGCCGTTGCCGACGGGCAATGGCATTTCCTGGCCGCCACTTACGGCGGGGGAACAGCCAGGATTTATGTGGACGGCCAGTTAGCGGGTTCGTCCGTCATGAGTGGCGACTTAAGCGCGATTAACCCGCTTTACATCGGCGCTAATGCCGCGTCCGGCGCTCTTGCGCCCTCGGCCGCTCTCGATGAAATCAAGCTCGTTAGGCGCGCATTGGGCGATGATGAAATTTGGGCGGAGTTTAACGGAAGTCGTTTTAAGTTTTCCACGGACGGGGGTGCGACCTTTATTTCTTCCTTCACTTGGTCCGGCCTGACCTCCATTTCCACTATGCCGCCGAATTACAATGTTTTGACGGTCCCCTCACCCTGCCCTCTCCCTCAAGGGGCGAGGGGGGGAGACGGGTGCTGGTCTTCCGTGTTGTTAATTTCCAGCCAGACCCCATTCTTCCAGGAATCCGCTACGAATAATAAACTGCGCGTCATTGTCATGGACGCGATCGGGAATTTGGCGAGCAGGGATTTAACCATTGCGCTCGCGGCCTCGAGCCCTTCGATCAGCAATGATCGCGTGAGCAATGCCTGGGGCTCCACCATGACCGGCACATCGGCCAACTGGACCAATACTTTCGTTCCCAATCTCATCTTCGACCTCCAGGACCAAGGCTCCGGCCTCTCCTCCCCTCCCCCCGTCATTCCAGCGCAGGCTGGAATCGGGCCCCTTCTTTATCTCCCCTTTGACGAGGGCGCGGGTTCAACGGCATTGGATTTGTCCTCCAACGGCGCCGTCGGAGCGCTCTCCGGCGGCCCTTCGTGGACCAGCGGGATTTTTGGCGGGGCCTTGCGTTTCGACGTCAATAAATCCGTGGACGTAACGGCCGTAGCGCCGGCCAACAGCTTAACAGCAGTGAGCGTTGAGGCCTGGATTAAGACCGGCGCCGGCGGCAGTTCCGGGATGATTCTTAACAAGAGGGACGGGAGCGGCGGCTTTGATCTTTCGCTCGCGGCCAATGGCGCTCTGACTTTCTGCGGCAATGCGACTTGCGCCGCCGGCAACACCGCGGTCAATGACGGACGCTGGCGTTTTGTGGTTGCGACCAACGACGGGGCCGATACCAAGTTTTATATTGACGGCGTTTTAGATCGTTCGCAGGCCCAGGCCGAGACCTTGAGCACGTCCCGGGTTATTCAAGTCGCCGGCGGGGCCACGGCTATCATCGGCTCGATTGACGAGATTAGAATTTTCAACGCCGCGCTTTCAGCCGGGAACATTGCCGCTGACTTTCGCCGTGGAATTGCTCGCACTCACGAGGTGGCGATTTCAAGCGACTCGGGCGCGAATTACTATCGCGTTCATCCTGATTCCGTCGTTATCACGGGCGCCGACGGCAGCAATGGCGTCGAGACGCTCACCGGTAAGCTCTCCGGAAATTTAGCGGGCCAAGCCTCAACGTCGTATCAGCGTTTTGCCGAGGGCTCCGCCAATCGCTTGCGGCTTAGGGCTTACGACCAAGCCGGCAGGGCCGAGACTTCCGTGTACACGATTAACGTGGATGTCACGCCGGCCTTGCCCGGGGCTTTGGCCATGGGATCGCCTTTGGGTTGGCCGGCGATTTCCACCTCGCCCGCGGACGGCTATGGCGGTTCAGCCGTGATTTTGAACGGGCGCGTTTATGTGCTCGGAAAAAGCGGGGCCAACGGAGTGTATCATGCCCCGGTCAACAAGGACGGCACGCTCGGCGCCTGGAGCGCGGCTAGCGCGGCCCTGCCTGCCGCCGGCCAAGCTCTTCATAGCGCCGCGGTATTCAATGGCCGTATTTACGTGTTGGGCGGGGCCCAATCCCTGGCCGCGGCCGCGCCGGTCGCCACCGTCGTTTATGCTACGCCGGATTCTGTGACCGGCAACATCGCTTCCTGGACCAATAACGGGGCTAATTATTTGCCTGCGGCGCTCGGCGCGGCAGCGGCCGTTGCCATGGATGGTTTCCTTTATGTCATTGGCGGGGACACAACGGGTTCCGGGGCCTCGGGCGCATCGAGCGCTGTTTACATGGCTAAAATTAACGCCGACGGATCGCTCGGGGCTTGGCGGCTTACATCGGCGCTTCCCGCGGCCTTGATACAGCATGGCGCCGTTGTGGCGGGCCGAAGGATTTATGTGACGGGCGGCGGTGATATTAACGGTAATTTGGCGAGCGCGGTTTATTCCGCGGCGATCGTGGATTTCAACGGAGGGATCGGGGCTTGGAGAATTGAAACGGCTATGCCTTGGGGCCGCAAAGCTCATGGCTCGTTCGTGTTTAATAACAGGCTATACGTGGCTGGCGGCGCGGCCTCGAGCCCCGGCACAAGCAAGGACGTTCTTTATGCCGCTATCGCGGCGGATGGCGCCTTGGGTTCTTGGACTAACGACACTAATCTTGACGCGGGCGGTCCCCTCAATGGTCTTTCCTGGGCCAAGGCCTTGGTATTCAATAACAAGGCTTATCTATTGGCCGCGGCCGAATCCGGGACCGGCACGCCAAATATTTACGCCGCGGACTTTGGGATTTTCGGCGTTGCCTCGCCGCTTAACGCTCAATTGACGGTTTCGCCCGCCGCGTCAACGGACGCGGGCGGCTCCGGCCTGCACGCTACGCCGAACAAGATCGAGATTTCCAGTTCCCCGGATTGCAACGGCGCGTCAAACCAAGACTCCGACTGGCAATCCGCCGCGTCGTTCACCGGCACGGTCTTGTCTACCAGCGCCCCGTATTTCGTGCGGATTAGCGCCCGGGACGCGGCGCTGAACGTAAGCGCAATGGATTCCGGCGTTCGCCGGAATGACGGATGTTACGGTCCCTTCTGGCCCAACGACGGCGTCGCGCCCGCGCCGCCGAGCGTGGCGGACGCGCCCATGGCCTCGTGGAACAGTGGCCTGGCGCTTTCGATGGAGCGGCGTTATCACGGTTCTTTTGCGGGCAATGGCAGGATTTATGTCGTTGGCGGTTGCGCTGATGCGGGTTGCACGGCGAGCGAGAAGGTATTTTCTTCGGTCGTAAATCCGTTTACAGGATCTATAGGAGCCTGGACCGAATTGGCGAGCGCGCCGTTGCCGGCCCCCCGGCGTAGTCACGCCACGGTGGCCTACGGAGGATTTGTTTATGCGCTGGGCGGTTATGATACTCAAGCCCGCGACAGCGTTTATTACGCGGCCCAAAACCCGGATGGCACGCTCGGGGCCTGGGGAACTGGCCCGGCCTTGCCCAGGCCGATGTTAAAGCACGGCGCCGCGGTTGTGGTTGGGGGAAATCAGGCCCGTCTTTATGTTATTGGCGCAGAGGATTCGCAGGGCGCGGCCAGGTCCGAGGTGTACTACGCCGCCATTGCCGCTAACGGCGGCTTGGGCGCTTGGCTCCCCGCCGGCGGTCTGCCGGAGCCTCGAAAACAAGCCGGCGTATTTTCTTATAACGGACGGCTCTATGTGATCGGCGGAATGGACGCGCAGGGCAATCCCAGGTCCCAGGTGTTTGTCTCGCGGGTGATGCCTGATGGAACTCTAGCCTCATGGAGCCGCGACGGGGATTCGGATTTGTCCGTCAATAAATATGGATTTGCCTCGGCGCTATACAACAATAAGGTTTACGTCATCGGCGGCATCGGCGGTTTAGGATCGGAAGTTTATTTCGCCGCGTTCAATCATGACGGCACGCTTGGCAGTTGGTCATCCGCAGCGGGATCCCTGCCCTCCGCGCGGGCCAATGAAACGGCCGTGGTCTTTGGCCGATGGTTTTATGTTTTAGGAGGCGGCAATGATGGCGCGGCGTCCAACACCGACGTGTGGCTCTCCTCCATTACCACCGGCGCCGTGAGCGTGCCGCAGGCCCAGAGAATAGATATTTCATTCAGCGTGTCATCGGATTCGTTGTCTTCCCCGGCCCTGGCCGCGGCCGAGGCTTCGACCTCTCCGGCTTGCGACGTGACCTGGACTCCCGGCGGCGCTTCGGGCTGGACTTCCGGAACAAACCAGAGTTTTGATTTGACCGGCAACAACACGTATTATCTCAGGCTCGCGGGCCGGGACGCCGCGGGCAATGTTTCCGAGTGGAACGGATGCTTCGGCCCCTATTGGACGGCGCCCGCGGTTTTTACCATGGTTTCTTCCATTTCCGTCACTTCAATTGACCAGAACGAGTTGGGCGGCCTTTTGCAGATTGAGATGAATACCGATGCCGGGGCCTCGACATTCTTTAAGAACCTGGTGATCCGTAAGGTTGGAACCTTGCCGGACAATGAGATTGAAAGCGTCGCTTTATACGCGGAAAACGGCGCGGCCTCGGGGTTTCAGCCGGCCCAGGACACCTTGATTTCCGATGAGGCGTTGTTTGCGGCGGGAGTAGCCACCATTACGATGAACGCCAATCAGCAGACCTCGGGAGGCAAGGCTGAATTGACGAGTTCTCTTAAGACTTTTTATGTGGCGCTTCGACCCAAGGCATTGGCCTTGCCGGGCGCAGACCGCACAGCAGGGGTTAATGTTGACGCCAATTCCTTTATTTTTACGACGGTTCATCGCGCGCGCGGCAATATGGTCGGATTTACCTCTAAGACGCCGTATATAAGCGACGCGCCGAGTTATGTCAAGGCGATGCCTACGCCCTTGGCTCCGGGCGAGGTGGTTCGCGGGGTTAACAATTACGCCATGATGAAGATGACGTTGAGCCTTGAACCGGCCGCTAATCCATCGGGCGGCACCGCGGAGCTCAAGGAAATCGTGATTGTCGCCACCGGAACCGCGACGGACTCGGATATCGCGGCCATTCGCGTGTACCGGGATATGAACTCCAACGGCGCGTTCGACGCGGACGCGGACGCGGCCATTGGCCCTAGCGCGGCGTTCGCTTTTGGCGTTGCCACCTACCCTGTCACACATGCGGACCGGAGCGTAAGAACGCTCAATAGCGCCGCCCCTGTCACCTTGTTTATCGTGTTCGATATCGCCGGCAATGCCACGGCCGGGTCTAAGACAGGGGTTGTTATTCCCTTGTCCAGCCAGTTGCGCTTTCAGGGACCCTCAGACGTGGCCGCGTCTGACAATTTTCCCGCGATCGGCGGTCAGGCGATTATCACCTTGCCCCATATCATGACGGTCAAAATCACCGATCTGTCGCCTGCGACGGCCAACCAGGGCGCGATTGCGCCCATGATGAAGCTCGATGCCTGGACCGACCGGTCCGCCGCCCTGTGGGATCGTTTGCAGGTGGATTTGAAGGCCGGTGAATTTGATTCCGATATAAAGCGGGCCGTATTTTATTATGACAGCTCGGCGGACGGTAATTTTCAAGCCGGCGCGGACACGATTCTTACCTCGGGGACTTTTAGCACAGGGGGCACGGCGTCGTTGGTTTTCTCTACGGAAACGATTTCGCAATCCACCAGGACGTATTTCGTGGTTTATGAGATTAACGGCAACGCTAAGGCCAACAATAATGTGACAGCCCGGATTCTGGCCAATACCTCGCTCAGGATCATCACGACCCAGACCATGCTCTCGGCTCCACAAATTCCTTTTGAATCGGTGTCGAGTAAAATCACGGAAACCTCGGACGCGATGTTCCTGTCCGCTCAAAACGTCGAAGGCGTGGGCAACGTTCAGCAGGGGGCGGCTAACTTTCCTCTCTACCGCTTGAGGGCCGCGATGGCGAGCAACGGCGGCGCCTGGTCCGGCGTTAAAATCATCAGGACGGGGACGACGCCGGACGGCGATTTCGCCAATATCAAGATCTGGCGGGATAACGGCGATTTGATCTTTAACGCCAGTTCAGACACCCTGATTTCGCTCGGGGTCAATACCTTTTTCAACGCCGCGCTCAATCTGGGTCTCACGGGCCAGGAACTCGACGTCACGACGAAGTATTTTTTCCTGACAGCGGATATGGGAGCTAATGCCCTGGTGAGCTCCACGTTCTCTTTGACGATTCAATCAACAGGCTCCGTGATTTTGGTCGGCTCGGCTGATTATCCTGTGGCGGATTATCTGCCCATCAATGACAATGGTTTGATTCAGATTACCGCGGTGCAGCAGTTTCCCAACACGGTTACGGTTGAATTTACGAGCAAGGCGCCTGCGTCGTCCCCGGTCGGGACCAATAAGATTTTGATGGAAAAACTGCGGCTTTACAGCAATCTCAATAACGTGGCCTGGAGTCAAACGCGCATTGACTATCAGGGATCGAATTTCCAGGACGCGACCAGGGTTTATCTTCATTCCGACACCAACTCTTCGGGAGAGTTCGAGGAGATTTCAGACGCGATTATCGCGTCCGGGGCGTTTACGAGCAACAGCCTGGTGTTCGCTGATTTGGGCCGGACCGTGGTTCCCGGCGACGCTTCAGGCGGCGGCGCGGTGTTTTTCGTGACCGTGGACCTCTCCTCCATAGCCACCCCGGGCAACAATATGTCGCTACGGTGGGTGGCGCAAAATTATTTCACGGTGAGCCAGCCCAACGTGGTTTCTTCGACGACGTTCATGGGCGCGACGGGAAGCGTTTTGGTCAAGCCGCCGCCCATGGTGATATTTAGCTCGGCCGTTTCCGTGGGGCCGGCCTTGACGTATCAGGGCGTCGTGGACGTGTCGGTCATGAAGATTCAATTTTGGACAGATAAGAATTTCGAGGCCCAGATTCAGAAAATCCGCTTAAATCTCACCGGTGGCGCCCCTGATTCCTCGGTCGCCAAGATCAGGGTTTTCCAGGACATCAACAACGACGGCGTCTTCGGCTTGGGAGACAGCCTGACAAGCTCGGGCCAGGATGTGTTTTCGGCCGGGACCTCGCTGATCGTGCTCAGTCCCGCGCTCGCGCTTAATTACCAGTCCGTGTACGCCACCTCGACGGTTTTCGTGGTTTTTGACATGGGAGCGCAGGCCGCGGTCAATGGCAGCGTCAACGTGGGCGCCGGCGTCAATGCCAACAGCTACATTACGGTCAACGCGCCCAACACGGTTTCTGAGTCGGGATTTCCCGTGTACTCCAATTTGGTGCGCGTGGACCCCACGGTGTCGGTTCTTAATATTCAGGCCCAGGACGTGGCGCCGCCCTACTCGGCGCAAGGCAGCACCACGGTCATTTTTGCCCGGCTGTCTTTGGCTACGACGCAGTACGCCTTAAACCTCACGGGATTAAAAATTACCAAGCTTGGCAGTATCAAGGACGACGAGGTGACGAATATCCGCATTATGCACGACAAGGATAAAAACGGCGTTTTTACCTCGACCGATCCGGCGCTGACAGCGGGCATCAAGCAATTCGTGGACGGCGTGGCAACGGTATTTTTGGCCAGTCCGCTCACGATCAATACCGCGGGAAGCCAGATTTTCGTGGCCCTTGACTTTAGCCGCATCGCGGTCGTGGGTTCCACCGTGGGCGTTCATTTGAGCTCCGCCGCGGATTTCATCGTGTCCTGGCCCAATATCGTTGACAACGCTGGGTTGCCTTTTAACAGCACAATCGGCCCTATCGCGGATTTGACCGACGTGGTCGCGATGTCCTTTGAGGATATCGCGCCGGTGGAGGTCGGGCAGGGCAGGGAGGCCGTGGGCGTGGTCAAAATTCAGGCCGCGGTCAACGAAGACGACGCGAGGATAACCTCCATACGTTTGGACAAGACAGGGAACCTTTCCGATGGGTTTGTCAAGAGGCTACGCCTGATCAAAGACAATGGCGATGAGATTTACGACGGCCCGTCCGTGGAAACCGTTGTGGCCACGTCCGCCTTGTCCGGCGGCTTTGTTCAATTCTTGTTTAACGAGCCGTTGGGCGTTTCTTCCAAGACTTATTTCGTGAGCGTTGACGTTGATTCCATGGCGAGCGTAGGTTCGAGCTTCGGGCTTTCGGCAGGGGACGGCTATTTTGTGGCGGCCGGCACTGACGCGTTCCGGTCCATCGGGACTTTTGTGACCAAAGGGTTCACGATACGCGATTCAAAGACCCCGTCCATTCCCATTGTGAGCGATGAGGGCCGCTATACCGCGTCCGTGACCCGGATGGGGGCGAGTTGGGCGTCTTCGGTGGATTATGGGACGGTGAACGAGTATCAATACGCGGTGGGAACCTCGCCCTACGCCAATAACGTCAAAGATTGGACGGCGGTGGGCAATTCCACGTTTACGGAAATTATCGGCCTGTCCCTGAGCGACAGCGCGACGTATTATGTCGGCATTAAGGCCATGTCCTCCTCGGGCAACGAGTCCGGGGTGGGCAGTTCCGACGGAATTACCGTGGACATCGTCAAACCGGCCTTTGTCTTGCCGCCGGTGGCGCAATCGGAGCAGTCCAACATTATTTTGACCTGGAACCGGCCCAACATGGCGATTGCCGGCATCGTCAAATATATTGTCGAGGAGCGCCGCGCGGATAGTCCTTTCTGGCGCCAAGTCGTCGTTTATTCCACCGGCGGAGCCGTGTCCGCGGCCGGCGCTTCCCCTGCGCGCGCCGTGCCCTTAGACGCGGGAGAGAAGGCTCAATATGGAATCTTGGCGGCCTCCGATGAAGTGATCGGCTCGCCGCGGCTTCAGGTTGTGATCAGTAATAAGAACTCCGGCACCTATTACTACCGGATCAAGGCCAAAAACGCGGCCGGGGTTTGGTCTGAGGCGTCGCCTGAAACCCGAGTGGTTTTGGGCATGGCTTCCAAGGCCGAGGTGATCTCCGAACTTAAGGCCTATCCCAACCCGGCCGATATTCGCGTAACTCAACCGAAGATTTATTACGACCTCAATCAAGACAGCGACGTTGAAATTACGATTTACGATCTTTTTGGACAGGTGGTCCGAATGATCAACGTGAAATCCGGCTCCGAGGGCGGACGCCTTGGGGCCAATACCGTGGTTTGGGACGGCAAGAGAGACGACGGAGCGCCGACTTCGTTCGGCGTGTACCTGATCAGGGTCAAAGCGATAGTGACGGGAAGCACGAGGGTGTATAAATTGGGAGTGATTCACTAATGCAAGGGCTTAATGCCGAGGGCTTAATGCTGAATGAGAAGCAGCCCATAATGAGGAAGGGGGAGGATTTGAGCAGAAGATGTCGCCGTTTTGCTGTGCAGGTGATTCAAATGCTTCAAAAAATGGGCGGATCGTATATTGAAAGAGAACTTGGAAGGCAATTAGTGCGTGCTACCGCCTCAATAGGGGCTAACTGGGAAGAAGCCATGGGCGGTTATACGAGAGCAGATTTTTCTCATAGCGCCAATATTGCTAAGAAAGAGGCGCGAGAGTCGCTTTATTGGCTTCGACTGTTTTCAGAAATAGATTTTTTGGCCAAGGCGCCTGAGCCATTGCTTCGGGAATGCGATGAGCTTGTTTGTATCTTGACTGCCATTGTTAAGAAAAGTCAGAGCAAGATATTAAAGTTTATTTTTATTTTTTTCAGCATTCAGCATTTAGCATTCAGCCCTCTTTTAGCTAAGCCTCTTGGCGGCGGAGCCGGCGATATTTGGACCTTTGGCGCCGGCGCGCGGTCCCTTGGACTTGGCAACGCGGCTACGGAGTTGTCCGATGACGCCACCGCGGCCTATTGGAACCCGGCCCGACTTTCTTATCTTGGCAAGATGAATTTTAATTTTCTTCACGCGGAATTGTTTGAGGGAGCGTCTTATGATTACATGGGTTGGGCCTACCCCACGCTGTCCGTGGGCACGCTGGGGCTCAGCCTGGTGCGTTTGGGCATTGGAGCCATTGAACAGCGCGACGAAAATAACAGTCTCGTCGGCAATTATGATTTTCAAAGCAACGGCCTGGGGTTGAGCTACGGAAATCAGTTTGGTTCGGCTTTCGCCTTGGGGGGGAGCTTTAAGTATTTAACCAGGAGCCTGCCCGGAGCCTCCTCTTCGCTCTTATCTTTTGATCTGGCCGCGGATTATAAGGCCTTTAAGTTTGGCGAAATCGGAATCGTCATGCGCGACGTGTTCTACGCGGGAGCCGGGACCGACGATCAATTGCCCCTTAATGTCACGCTGGGGGCCAGCTATGGCCTCTTCGAAGGCGCGCTGAAAGTGTCGGGACAGCTCGAGGAGAAGGGACCGGCGCTCAGGGCCGGCATTGAATACGGGCTTGGGCCCGCTTCTTTGAGAATCGGCGTGGGCGGCGCCGGGCAGACCACCGGAGGCATGGGATTGCGCTACAGGGACTTCCAGCTCGATTACGCGATTCTGCTTCATGAACTGGGTAATTCCAGCCGTTTTTCCCTTGGTTTTTGGTTTGGCCGGGATAGAAATCGCCAGAGAAAAGATCTCTCCCGCGTTTATTCCGAGAGGGTCGCCCAGGCGTACCGCGAGGGGCGTTACGTGCGCGCCTCCCGGCTTATTGACAGGGCCCTGGTGTTCAATCCCTCCGACATCCTGCTGATTTCGCGTAAAGAGAAAATCGAGAAGGTGTTGGCGTATTTGAGGTTAAGCCGCGAGGAGATGAAGCGCCCGACCAAGAACGCCGCGGACGCGGTCAAGCAAAAATATGTTTTTACCGTGCGCGGTCTCTCTGATTACATCGAGGCCAATTCCGAGGGCGCCTTACTGTTGTTGCGTCAAGCCATCGCCATTGACCCCCAGGACGAGGGTCTGCGCCGGATTCACGATGCCGTGGCCGACGAGTCCGGACGCAAGGAGGAAAAAAATAAACCATTGCTTTCGCCGGAAGCGAACGTGGGCTCGAAACTGGCCGAGGCGGACCGTTATTTCCGCCAGGGCCGCTTTGACCTGGCCGCTAAATCCTGTGAAGACGCGATCAAGCTCGAGCCTAATAATGCCCTGGCCTACGAGCGCATGGGCTCTTCATATTTTGCCCTTGGGTTAAGAGACAAGGCCGCTGAAATGTGGAAAAAGGCGATCGAGATCAAACCCGAGAACACGGCGCTAAAAGATTTCATGATCAAGTTCGGATTGATGAAGTAATTTTTAGTAACTATACGACTCATGCAAATTCATTGCATTCCGCTCATCCTGAGCTTGTCGAAGGATGAATACAGGGTTTTTTGCGTCTTGGCTCATGGTTCGACAGGCTCACCATGAGCGGCTTTTTATCATTTTGCATGAGTCGTGTAACTATACGACTCATGCAAATTCATTGCATTCCGCTCATCCTGAGCTTGTCGAAGGATGAATACAGGGTTTTTTGCGTCTTGGCTCATGGTTCGACAGGCTCACCATGAGCGGCTTTTTATCATTTTGCATGAGTCGTGTAACTACTCACGTCCCTTGGCGTTTGTCATACCGGCGAAAGCCGGTATCCAGTGAAGGCACACCCGGAGAAGGTCTGGATTCCGGCTTTCGCCGGAATGACGGGACAAAAAAGTCCGGGGTTTCAGAGGGAGAATCGAGGTCAACTGCGGAATCCCGGCTAAATAGAACCGTTGGCTCATGGGCGGTCTCCTTTGGTTTAAAAAAAAAGTTGGACTGCTACGCAACGACCCCCATTGAAATCGGTATGTTGCGGGCCTATCCTTTATCTATGCGCGCG
The DNA here is from genome assembly GCA_964357255.1 of uncultured Elusimicrobia bacterium. Taxonomy (GTDB): domain Bacteria; phylum Elusimicrobiota; class Elusimicrobia; order JACQPE01; family JACQPE01; genus JBBTIS01. Next base: position 20,691 of record CAYHKQ010000007.1, on the reverse strand, counting down.
CAAGCCGTGGCCGTGTTGATGGGAGCGATGAAAATAGGCCTGTTCGCATTGTTGGCATTGCCGGAATCTTCGTGGAGCCTGGAAATGGCTGACATGGAAGACTTTTGCGCTGAAATCTATGGCGGCACGTCACGCTCCGCGTCTGAAGTTATCCGGGAGTGCGGCGTCTGCGACTGGCCGCCGGAAACAACCGCTCAGCAGGCGTGCGTGCCTGAAAAAATCGACAGCAAACTTCCTTCATTTATCATGGCAACAATCAAATATCTTCCCTCGTTAAACACCGTTAAAAACTCGGCGGCGGCCGCTCTTGACGCAGAAGAATCCTGCGATCCTTCGTCAAACACATCGACCTGCCGGTTTGTGCCTGAAATTCAAGTGGCAAGAGCCTTCTACAAGATTGCCGGCAATGTCGACCAGGGCGCCTGCGTGATCGCCCATGAGTTTGGCCACATCAAAAAAGAGCATGCCAAGCAAATGCTTAAAGCGACGCAGGGCTGGATCAGGCGAAACGGCGGATTGGGCCGGTCAGGAAAAACCACGGGGGAGGCGGTGCGCCGATTCAGTCAAACCCCTGAATTTTCCCGGCTCTGCAGCCGGCATGAAGACGAGGCTGACGCATACGCGTTAGACCTTATTGATGATTCCCGGTTTAACCTTGAGGCTTGCGCGGACATTTTCAGCGGATTTAAAGAAGACAAGTGCCATGCGGACCCGGATGCAAGGGCTGAGCGCGCCTCGGCCTACATCGAGCGCCGCCGCAGGGAAAAAGAGGAGCGTCGGCGAACGCTGGAGGAATTCCTCGATCGCCAGGGAAAGGCATCCAAACGCATCCAGGAAAATTCAGGCAGCGAAACCGGGGAACAAGCCTGCCCGCAATACGCCATCGATAAGGACGGCCGGCCCGTTTCAAGCTGCGAATGATCCTGCCTTGACTCAAAAATTTTCCATCGCCGGGCAGGCCGGGCTGCATGTCATGAGACTGGCCATTGAAGAGGAGCGCGCCCATGCGACCGAGGGTCCCAGCAAGCGCGGCTATAAATGGGCTTTGTTTTTAATTTCGTTTTGCTCCGCAAATTTCTCGAGGGGAATTCGGGGCGGGTTATTAACATGAGAGAGTCGCTCTATGCTAGATTCCTCAAATTTGTTGACTCAAGTTGCGTTTGCCCCTTGCGCCGGAATAAATTAGGGCTTAAACTTATAGTGATATGGGCAGGGAGTCGCGTCGTGCCGGTATTTCAAAAGCCTTAATGGCCTCATTGGCCCTGCCGGCCTTATTGGCCTGCCCCCTGAACTCTATTGAGATCGGCGGTAACACCGTGCTCGATGTTTCCGCCCGGCTTTCCCATGAGATGAAATTTCGGATTCAAGAGCATCTTAATAAAATTTTCGGCGCCGGAAGAAGCGAGGTTTTCGTCCAGGTGGACGTCGGATTTTCCAAAGAAATTCGCGCGGAGTTTGACAAGACTCTTAAGGCCTTTCTTTCCGGAGAGATAAACCGCGCCTCCCTGCAGTCCCAGATGCAACAGATGCAGGCCCAACAGCAGGCCCAGCAACAGGCCCAATATCCCGCAGGCTCCGCCCCTGCCGCGCCCGCGGGCGGCTATCAATGGCTGTTTCCGGGTTTGGCTCAGGAGGCTGGTAGCGCAGGCGCCGGGACAGGGCAAGCCCAATCTTATATCTTGCCTGGATTTACTATGCAGGGAATGGGCACCGGCGGCGCGACGCCTACGCCGGTTTCCGCGGGGCCGGCTCAGTCTCAGGCCGGCATGCCAATGTACGGCGCGCAACCCCTGCTGGGTTTCCCTTTTTCCGACCCTGGCTTCCTTTATGCCATAGGCCTTGAAATTAAGCGCATTTTTATTAAGGTGGCTCTTGATTATTCCCTGGCCAATGATTCCGAGACCAAGGTCCAGGCGCTCGTGGCGGCGCTTCTGGATATTGACCCCAACCGCGGCGACCGCGTGGTCATCACCCGTTTTCATATGCCTAACCCGATTATGGAGCTTTTTAAGGATTCAAAATTTTTAGGGGTTGTGCTTCAGTGGGCCACGATCGGCATTTTATTGTTGATCGGTTTGACCTGTGCGACCTTGTTGGGCCTCATCGCCTTAAAAGGCCTTCTGGGATTTTTTCAGCAGATTGCCGAGGCTTTCGTTTCCATGAGGCATCGTTCGCTCGAACTTAAATTTGATTTGCCTCCATGGCTAAGGGAAAGCCTGCCGATGATACGGCTCAAAACAATGGGGGAGACTGTTACTGAGCAGACCAGTCTGACCGGTTCGCGCGGGGGGGCGCAGGGGGAAGCTTCCGGCGCCTTACCGGGCCTTGCCGGCGGGGATTTCGTCATCCGTATTCCTCCTGAGCGCGCCCAGGATCTGTTTCATTTAATCGGCAAGGAGGACGCCTCTCATGTCGCTCTGGTCGTGGCTAAACTGCCGCCCGAAACGCGTAACGCGTTTTTGGCCAATCTCCCGCCGGACAAACTCTCCGACGTTCTCGGCGCTATGGCTAGTCCGCAATATATCGAGTCCGACGTGATGCGCCGGCTCAAGGAGGAACTCGAGAGGCGCATCGTCGGGGTGGTGGGCGGCGAGCAGGCTATTGTTATGACGTTGGAATCCGTCCATTTGATGATGAGAATGAAGCTGTTAAAAAATTTGGAAACTCAAAACGCCGCTCTTTTTCGTTCCATTCGCAAGAAGATTCTTCTCTTTGAAGACTTGTTGCACGTTTCGGAGCAGGAACTTAACGTCCTGCTGTCCAAGGTTCCGATTCAGGAATTGACCATGGCGATCGCGGATGGAATCACTCCCCAGGAGTTGAAGGATAAAATTTTACGCTCTCTTCCCAAGAAGACCGCGGCCACGGTGACGGAGCTTTTGGTCATGGCAGGGCATCCTCCGGAGGAGAAGATTTTAGAGGCGCAGGACAAGATTCTCAAGATGGCGCAGAAAATGATCGCCGACGGCTCCATGCGCCACCCGCTCGCGGAGTCCACGCTGGAGGCGGCGACATGAAAGGGTTAAAAAAGGGTTAAGAGGGTGATTTTATGGACCTGACAACTTTTGGGGGGTTTCTTGTGGGCATTTTGGCCATTGGGTATGGCCTTGTTTCAACTCAGAGTCTGAGCGCGTTTCTTAACTTTCATGGATTCGTTCTTGTGATTGGAGGCACTCTAGCGGCGACCTTGGTCAACACGCCGTGGGCCTTGTTTCGGGACGCGGCGAAGGCATTGCGTTTCGTTTTTTTTAAGCCACGGGGCATCCTCGCGGCCGAGGCTATTTTGCTCGTGACTCAACTGGCTGAGAAGGCCAGAAAGTCCGGCAATCTTGCCATTGAGAACGACGGACAAGGGGTGGGGGACGGGTTCCTTCAAATTTCGATTGACGCGTGCTTGACGACGTCGGACGAGAAATTGGCCCGCGAAATTTTGGGCCAGAAATTAAGGCAAATCAAGGCCAGACACTTGGAAATTACCAACGTGTACCGCACCATGACCATTCTTTTTCCCATGTTTGGCCTAGTCGGCACCTTGATCGGCATCGTGACGGTTTTGAAGAACATCTCCAATCCAAAAAACGTGGGTCCGGCCATGGCCGTGGCTTTGTCTACGGCGTTTTTTGGCATTTTGATGGCCAATATGTTTTGCGTGCCTGTGTCGGGCAAGCTCCGCTTGCGTTCGATTGAGGAGGAGGCGTCCAAGGAGATTATGGCCGAGGGGGTGTTGAAGATATTTTTTACGGGGCAGATCCCTTCGCAGATCGGCCTTTATCTCGAGGCCTATTCGCGGCAAAAGACGGACGAGACCGTGTTGGGCGCGGCGGGTCAAGAGGGTCAAAAGGGTTAAAAGGTCAAATTCTATTTTATGACTGGTCTTGGCGGTAGCGAACCGGACGATTTGGAGTCCCAGCTCAACAAGGGGGCTTTGTGGGCGGTTACCTATGGGGACTTGATGAGTTATCTGATGTTGTTTTTTTTGTTGATGTTTTCGTTCAGCATTTCAGACCAGGGCATGGCTTTTGTCGCGGGCTTGTCTGAGGTTCAGCAGAGCTTCGGCGGCGAGGAGAACAAGGAACTCAAGGATAGACATTCAAAACTGGTCAAGGAAGAGGAATTAGCCAAGGAAATTCAGGACAAATTTAGCGCCAACAGCGATCTGGAAAAGTTTACCAAGGTGGAGCTGACCGAGGAGAAGATTAAAATTACGTTGCGCGAGTCCATTGTTTTTGATATCGGCGACGTGGATCTTAAGCCAGGGGCCAAGGCGGTTTTGCATGAGGTGGCGGGATTCGTGCGCACGATGCCCAACAGAGTGGTCATCGAGGGCCATTCCGATAATATTCCGATTCCCAAGGGGAGCAAATATGTTTCCAATTGGGTGGTGTCCATGGCGAGGGCTTATCGCGTGCTCAAGTATTTTATTGACGAAGAGGATTTGCCGCCAGAGCGGATGGCTTGCGTGGGTTATGGCGAGTACATGCCGACAGCCGATAACTCCACGGTGGAAGGGCGCGCGCAAAACAGGAGAATCGAGATCACCCTGGTCCGGTCGAGCCAGAATGGAACGAAGAAATGACGGAAGGTTTGATTTATGCCGGATAGTTTTTTTTCCGAAGTCTTCAAGGCGGCCAAAGAGCAAGCGGTCGCGCCGCCGGTGGCCACGCCTTCCGAGCAGTCGGCCCCAGCGCCTGCCTCGGGTAAAAAAGAGCCGCCCCCCCCGCCTGTTGAGGCCGGGGTTATCGAGCGCTTAGCCGGTTTGGAGCGCCAGCTTGCGGCGGAGCGCGAGAGGGCCCTTTCTTACGAGATCAAGTTTCAGGAGATGAAAAACGCCCAATCTTCCGTTGAGGAGATGTTCGAGAAAATGTGGGCCAAGGCCGGCAAAAATAAACTCGAAGAGGATCTGCGCGTTGTCCGGGAGAAGGCCACGGCGCGAACCGAGACCCTGGAGAAGCGCCTCGACGAGTTTCAAAAAGGGCTTCTCGAGATGGTTAAGGATTTTAGCAACCGCTCCTCTCAAATTAAGGAAGAAATTCAGAAGGATTTTAGTAGCCGCTCCTTTCAAATTAAGGAAGAGATTAAGCATGAGTTGTTGGGGCATGTGCAAGCCATGGAAGCCGAAGACTTCAAAAAGCTCGAAAACCGGTTGGACTCGCAGATGCAGACCACGCTCGAGGTTAAGATGGCCCAGACTAGCCAGATGTTGAGAGCCGGCGTGGACGCCTTTATGCAACAACTCAAGGACGAGTTTGGGTCCAGGACTCAAGAGATCGTGGGTTCTAAATTCAAGGATATCGAGTCGGCCCAGAGCGCCAACGCGGCCAAGCTTGCGGAACTGGAGAAAATTTGGAGCCATCTGTTCAGCGATTTTAAGGAGCTTTCGGCCGTATTGTCCGTGGTCAAGGGCACGGTGGAGAGCTTTGAGGGGATGATTGTGGCCAGGACGCAACGGGCGATCGAAGATCGGGTGGAGATTCTTTCTAATCAGTGGACGGATCGCGTGACGGCTTTTGAGGCCCGGATAGTGTCTCAAGGCGAGAAACGTCACAGCGAAGCTATTCGGGAAATGCGCGAGGGCTGGGTTCGAGAGCTGGCTCCGGCCAAGGAAGCGCTATTGAACGAGATGCGAAGCACCAAGGAATGGCAACAGATGAGAATTCTTTGGGAAAGGGTTGAGGAAATTGGCCAGAACCTGTTCAAATTCGGAGAGTCGTCCTCCTCAGTGCGCGGCGCCATTCATCGAGACGTGGCGGCTTTAGCCGGCGAGATTGAAACCAACCGCAATCAGATGCGCTCCGTCAGCCAGGGCGTTCATCACCTCGAAGAAACGATCCGCCTTGTGCTCGATATGGTGCGCAAGGCGAAGGGGGAAAAGGAAGAATGACAAATGACAGGCTATGCCCATCCTTCGACAGGCTCAGGATGAGCGGATTTTATACATCCGCATGGAGGACCTGAGTAGTTACTTTTAGCCTTAATTTTCGACGGATCTCCCCAAAATTGACCCGTGGCTCCCCTTGACTGAACGTCCTTCCTGGGGTAAAAACTAAATAGACGCGATAAAGGCAAATCCTGGGCAACCAGGAGGCGCAAAGTCATTGATCCCGCTCGTGGGCGGGGGGTCAGACTGCCGAAGGACATGAAAAAAGCGATACGTCGCATATATTTATCGGACATCCCGGCCTGTTTTGGCCGGAGTCCGATTTTTTCGTTTTCCAAGATTTTTCTCTCCCTCCTGCGCACAGCCTCTTTAGCCTCTTTAGCCTCTTTAGCCTCTTTAGCTTTCTCTCATGCCGCGGCTCGCGGCGGCGAGCCGGGTCGGTTCATGTCCTACGGCGCCGGCGGCCGCGCGCTTGGTATGGGCGGCGCTTTCTACGGCTTAGCCGACGACGCCACGGCGTCCTTTTGGAATCCGGCGGGCATGGCGTTTTTGGAGCGTAGCGAGCTCACGGCCATGTACGCCCAGCTCTTCGCCGGCACCAATCTCGGCTTCATGTCTTTCGCCTATCCCACGGCCGATAAGGGAACCTTTGGATTTAGCTATACCCAGATGATTTCCGACGGCTTTGAGAAAGTTACGATTCAAACCGACGGGAGCGGCAATGTCATTAGCCTTCAAAACGCGGGCACGTTCAAGGACGAACAGCGGGGGCTGGGATTCGCCTGGGGCAAGACAGTGGGCGAGAAAATGGGACTTGGCATCAATGGCAAAATGATGACCCGCAAGCTTGACGAAAGCTCCGACACCCAATTGGGCATGGATATCACGACTCTTGTCAAGGGCCTGTTGCCGCGTTATCAGGTTGGATTTGGCCTGCACAACTTGATTAATTTTAAGTCCGGCGACACCGACGACAAATTGCCGCTGACTCTGCGGCTCGGCAACAATATAAAAATTATTAAAAATAAACTTTCCCTGGGTTTGGACCTGGAGCAATCCCAAAGGAGCGGCGCCTCCTGGAGATTCGGCGGCGAGTATTGGGTGCTTTCGTGGGTGGCTTTTCGTTTCGGCATTCAGGGCGATCCGGGCAACACCAAGGAGCCCCGCGAGATGAATTTCGGGGCCGGCCTTAACTATCAGAATTTTTCTCTTGATTTGGCCAACGCGATTCACGCCCTGGGATTTACCACGCGGTTTTCCGCCTCCTGGCGCTTCGGCGTGCCGGTGCGCGTCAATCAAGAAAGCAAGGTTCGCCGTATGATTCAACTCGGGCTCGACTCCTTTCGGTCCGGCAACTTTCTCGCCGCGCTTGGGCGCCTTAATCAGGCCATTGACGCGCAACCCGGCAATAAGACGGTCGGGGCCATGGTCGAGCGCATCACGCAGGTGGTTTCTATCGTCCCGCAGGCCGGAGGAGACTCGGAAATTATGGCTTATGTGCGAAAAGGCGCGATCGAGTATGTCAAGGGAGTTGATCTTAAAGTCGCGGTCAACGCCCTTCGCTACGCTTTTAATAAAGACGTCAGGGATGAGAAGGTTCTGGGTCTTCTTAATATGGTGGAAAAAGCCGCTCAGGTCACTGAGATGACCCGCAGGGTGGAAGGTTCTCAGCTTTTTACCTGGGTTGACCAGAAGGTTTATGACGCGAGGGACGCGTTTCACAAAGGGCAGTATGACGCGGTTATCCGGCGCTGTCAGGACATTCTGGATTTGGAGCCGGACAATACGACGGCTCTGGAGGTTATGGGCAGCGCTTTTTACATGATGGACCAGAAGGACAAGGCCGCCGCCCTTTGGCGGCGCGTGCTTGAGGTTAATCCCAATAATAAAACCGTCAGGAATTTCTTGGAAACCATAGGGAAATAAACAAGAGAGGGTTAAAAGGGTTAAGAGGGTCAAAGGGGTTAAAAGGGCAGAGAAATAGAAGAACATCTCCCTTCCTACCCTTTTAACCATCTCCACCCTTTGGGCCTTGAGATTTTGTCCGTTGCGCTTTACACTTATATTAAGGAACCCCAAGAAGGGATTTTGCTATGGGTAGGGATGATCCAAAGAAGAGCCGTTTTCTGCCTGTTTTGATTTGTTTGGGGCTGGGCGCTATTGTGGCCCTGGGCGCTATGTGGGGTTTCAGCGAAGAGACGGGGAGCGACGTTGGAAATTTTTCTCTTCTTGAAATGGAGCGCCAACTGCGCAGTGAACTCGAAGCCAAGATTCAATCCGATATTTTAGACCCCATCTTAGGCCGTGGCAAGGCCATGGTGTTCGTGAGCCTGGAATTGGACGTGGAGAGCAGGCGTCAGAAAGTCGTTCAGTCGGGCGCGGGCTACACCTCAAAGAACGAGGTTGAATCCGCGGGGCCTGCCGAAACGGAGTACGTGCTTCCGGGAATACCCAAGCCCAAGAACTTAACCGAAGGCCTCACGGGCGGCAAGTCCCAGCAAGCCAAGCAAGAGCGCGGCGCCGTTGAGGAGAAGTTCACGAAAAAAACCGTAATCAAACGCCTGGAAATTATCATCATGCATGAAGAAGCGCTCGCGCGCGAGAGCCTGGAGATGGCGCGCGCTAGAATCATGGACGCCTTAAAACAATACGACGTCAAGCCCGAGCAAATCGTGTTTAAGCCTACGCGGATGCAGGGGCGGATCCTCGACGATCTTAAGCAGTCCGCCGTCTATGTTCCGATTCTTTTCGTTTTGATGCTTTTTCTTTTTCTTATGTTCCTGTTCGGTCCGATGGCTTCTTTTATGCGCAGTTATGTTCGGACGATAGAAAAACGCGAGGGGACGGAGGTATCGGTGGATTCGGAATTTAAGGGAAGCCCGCAGGAGGGCCAGGGAGGAGGTTTTGGCGGCGGCGCCTTGGGATCCATAGAAGGCGAAACGGAAGTCTTCGGCAGGGGAGGAAAAGGGGGCGAGGAAGAAACGGGCAAGTTTAAACCTTTCATGTACATCAATGACCAGAATTTCAAGGGGCTTATTTTTCTTTTAAAGCGCGAGGAGCCCTGGATCATCTCAATCGTGTTGACCTATATCAAGCCTGAGTTTGCCCAGAAGATTCTTGCGTCTTTGTCTTTGGAGGCCCAGGCGCGCGTGGCCATAGAGACGGCCGTTATTCGGGAGATGACGCGCGAGCAAGTGATGGCGATTGATCAGCAGATCAAGGAGCGCGTGGATTTCGTGGTGGGGGGGATAGATCCTCTCCTTAAAATGCTCGATGACTACCGCGATGACATTCGCGATAGCATTCTTGAGTACCTTAAAAATGAACGTCCGGAGATTTTTGAGAAAATTCGAAAGCGCCTTCTTTTGTTCGAGGATATCCCTTCGATCCCCGACAAAATTTTAGCGCTCGTCGCGCGCGAACTCAAGCCCTCGGATATTGCGACGGCGTTAAAAGGAGCCCCTCCTGAGATTGAAAGCAAGATTTTCGCCAATATTTCCAGCGGCGCGGTTAATCTCGTCAAGGAGGAAATTGAATTGAGCGCCGAGCTTACGGTCGAGACCGTGGCTAATGCGCGCCGGAAAATTATTGGGATCATCAAGCGCCTCGAGGCCGAGGGGAAAATCGTTTTTCGGGAGAAACCCGAGGTCACGGCCATTGAGGGTATCGAGGAAGACCAAGTCAAGGCGGCTGAGCGGCTAAGGGAATGGCGCGAACAGTCGCTTGGCGCAATATCGGGCCTGCAAACGTCGCAGGGGTCCGCGATCGGGTCCGCAGGGGCTTCAATGCCGGCGCGCGCGGCTCTGCCGGTCGAAGACAGCGCGACTTTTTATGAGCAGGGCCTTGACCTTTATAATCATGGGCGCTACGGAGAAGCCGCTGAGGCTTTCGAGGGCGCCGTGGCGGGCCGCGCGGATTTTTGGCAGGCCCATCAGGGCTTGGGAAGTTGCCATTATGCCGAGGGCCGGATCTCGAAGGCCTTGGAATGTTATGAGCGGGCGCTTGAGATTAATCCAACTCCGGAACTTGAAGAGTTCGTCAAATCAGTGCGGGTGCAGGTGGGAGCGTGAAAAGAAATTTTATCAGGAGGTTTCATGGATTCTAAGGATATGCGCGAGCTAATTAAGCAGGCCAAATCCAAGGAAGATCTTTCAAAGAATTGGGAGCAGATGATCGAGGAGATCAAGAAGAAGAAGGCGGCTGGGACGAAAGAAGCGACAGAGGGAACGCCGGCGCCTTCGGTGCCGTTTTTTGCTAAAGCCCAAGGGGAAGGGGTGGGTAAGGCCAAAGAGGCCAAAGAGGCCAGAGAGGCCAATGAGGCCAAAGAGGCCAAAGAGGCCAGAGAGGCCAATGAGGCCAAAGAGGCCAATGAGGCCAATGAGGCCAAAGAGGCCAGAGAGGCCAATGAGGCCAATGAGGCCAAAGAGGCCAGAGGGGCCAGAGAGGCCAGAGGGGCCAGAGGGGCCAGAGGGGCCAGAGGGGAAGGGGTGGAGCGGGCGATAGAGAGGGCGCCAGCGCCGATGGGGCCGCCGGGGCTGGGCGTGGAATTGCCCGGCGACAAGATTAGACGGTTGGAAGCGGAGTTGGCGCTTGAGCGCCGAAGGGGGCAGGATTTAGAAGAAAAGGCCAAAGAGGCTAAAGAGGCCAGAGAGGCCAGAGAGGCTAAAGAGGCTAAAGAGGCTAAAGAGGCTAAAGAGGCTAAAGAGGCTAAAGAGGCCAGAGAGGGTCAAGAGGGTCAAGAGGGTCAAGAGGGTCAAAAGGGTCAAGAGGCTAGAGAGGCTAATTTGGATACGGGGCGACTGATGCAACTTGAGCAGGAGATTGCGGCCAAGACCGCGTTATTGGCCGAGGCGGACGAGCATTTGGTGAAAATACGTCAAGAGTATGGTTCCAAGATTACTGAAGTGGAACGTTTGTCCGAGCAAAAAGAAGACGCCGTGTCGAAATTGAGCCAATTCGAGGCCCAGGCCGCGGCTATGGCCCAGGCCCAGGCCAAGCATCAACAGACCTTCGCGCGTATCGAGGAATTAGCGGCTCAGGTGGCGCAGAAAGACCGGCAGATCGATGAGATGGGAGCCGGCCAAGAAAAAAAGAACAAGGAGGCCGCAGAGGCCGGAAAAGAAAAGGCCGAAGAAGCGCTGGCCGGGAAGAATCGTGAAATCGAACAGCTTCGCTATGAGCTCGGGCGCCTTCAGAGCGGGGAGCGCTCGCGCGGTTTTGAAAATAAAATCGCGCAACTCGAGGCCAGGGTTCGGGAACTGCAGGACGCGAGGGCGGCCAAAGAGAATGAGCTAGAGACTTTTCGTCAATTTTTAAACCAGCGCGAGTCGGAGCTTGCCAATAAGGGGGAGGAGTGGGCCAAGGATTTTGCTTTAAAGCGCCAGGCTTTTGAGGAAATCGTTGAAACGCAAAAGCAGAAAATAGAGGAGCGGGAGGGGGAGGCCGTTTCCTTGCGCCGCCTTTTACGCAACGAAGAGGAGCGATCCAGGGCGCTCGAGGCCCAGGCATCGGCGCTGAATGTGACGCGCGTTCGGCTTGAGGAAAAGCTTTTGCGTCTGAGAGAGGAGATCGGGGGCCATGTCTCTGAATTGGGCCAGAGCCTGGGCCGGGCCCAGGAAGCGCCATCCACGCGCGAGGGGCCGGCGTCCGGCGTTGCTGATACCGGGCCGGCCCAAGGCAACTGGGGCCACCGCGGATTTTCCGCATGGAACCCTGACTATGTATTGCCGGATTTGTCCGCAGGCAATCTTGATTGGGAGGACGTTGCGTTTGATCTCGATGATGCCGGGGCGCTAGGCTTGGAACCTTTAGAGAACCAGGAGGAGTTGGATAAATAGGGGTTATGGAAGACCTAGATAAGCTTGAACGCGAGAAGGACGCTGAACTGGCTCATTTGACGGCCAAAATGGAGCAATTGGCCCAGGAGGCTAATGCCGGCCGGACTTTGTTTGAGCGCGAGGCCGAGCATCTTAAGGCTTTCATTCAAAAGGCATCGCAGGGCCTCGATAGCGCCTTGACCGTGGCCCATGCCGATTTATCGAATCAAATCGAGGAGGCTGATTCTCAGATTCAAAACGTGGAAAAAAGGCTTCAGGATATTCTTCAAGAAACCAATGCCGGCGTTCTTGAGAAAAAACTCAAATCCATCGAGGAGGGTTTTGCCCGCCAGAGCGGGGCTGTTTCAGCCGCGTCTCAATTGGATCTGGCCGCCGCGCAATTTGAGGCGTTTCGCCGCCAGACCGAGGAGCGGGTCGCCGCGAAGGCGGCTCAGGCCGCCCGGCTCAAGGAAGCGTTGGCCGCCAAGCAAAGGGATCTTGCCGGCGCTTCGGAGCGTCACGAGAAGGAAAAGGTCGAATTATTGGCTAAATACAAGGCGGTATTGGATAAAAAAGAGCGCGCCGCGCGTGAAGCCATGCGGCGTCTCGAGTCCGAGCTTTCCCGGCGCAAACTCAAGCTCAATGAGGTGGTCAAAATTGTCGAGGCTCGCGAAACGTGGATCGAGCAGGAAAAGACCAATCGTCTCACGGCCTTAAAGACCTTGGTCGTCGAACTCGAAACGAGAAACAGGGATTTTCAAGAGTGTTTGAACGCGGAATCGGGTTTTTGGCAGGAACAGATCAAGGCGCTGGAGCAGGAAATCGGCCAGCTTAATATGAAAAGCGTTACGGCCCAGGCGCAGCTGGCGGCCTTCCGGTCGCAAAGTTCCCAGGAGATCAAGGCTCTGGAGGCCGGCCTTAGCGTCGAGCTTGCGACCTGCCAGGACCAATGGCGGCAGGAGCGGTTTGCCTTTGGAGCGCAGATCGAGGCCATGGATAGGCAACTTCGCGAAAAAACGCTTAATTTTGAAACAGCGAAAGACATCAGCCGTTGCGATATCGAAAACCTCGAGCGTCAATGCTCCGAGCGCCAGGCCGAAATTTTGGCCATGGTAGAGTCGAAGGAAGCGGAGTTGGCCGCTCAGCGCGCGCGTCAGCAAAAAGAGATTGAAGAGAAGAATCAGGAATTGGAGCGTTTGCGCCAAGACTACGAAGCCAAGATTTTAACCCCGGCTTTGAATGAAAAGAAAAAGCATGTCGAGGAACTCGAGGCCAGGAAACGACAGGCGCAGGAGAAGTTCGCCCAAATTAACGAGGAGCGCCGGATCGAGAGCGACCGGGTTGAAAAAGAAAAGCTTGACGCCGCCAAAGCCCTGCGCGATCTCGAGGAAGGCTCCAGCCAACAGGCCCGTTCCCATCAGGAAAAAGCGCATGAGCTGGCTTCCAGGATGGATGGACTGATGGCGCCGCACGCCAAAAAAATGGGGGAACTCGGCAAGGCCATTGAAATGGCCGGCGCCCGGCATAAGGCGGAGATCGAGGAGATGAATCTTAGGAAGGCTAATACGGCTATTGACGTGGATCATCAGCGCGTTATTTTTGAGACCGCCATCGAGGAGAAACGACGGGAGCTTTTGTTTGACCTCGATGACCTTAAGGCCCAATGGCAGTCCCAGGCCGAGCGTCTTAGCAAGGAACGGCGCGAGGAGATGGAATCTTTAGGGATCATGCGGGGCCAGATCGAGCGTTTGAAAACCCAGGCCGCCCAGGTTCGGATTGTCGGCGCGCGCGAGGTCGAGGCCAAGGAGGCCGAAATCGCGCTTGCGCGAAAGTCCAATGACGCGGCGATCCTTTCTTTGGAGACTCAACTTGCCGGCATCGAGGCTAATGCGCGCCGGGACGTGGCGGCCAAGAAGGAAGAAATGGGCAGGGTTCAGGCGGAGGGCCGGGAGTTGATGGTTCAAATCAAAAAGCGCTGGGAGGCGGAAGAAATTTTGCTTTTGAAGCGCCGTTCGGAGTTTTTGAGCCTGATTAACGAGGAGGCGGAGGCCGCTTCTCTTGAGCGCGCCCGGCTTAAATCCGAAATGAATCGCATGCAGGAGGCGATGCTGGAGGAGGAGAACAATCTGGCTAAGCACAGGTCCCATTGGCAGGGGATTTTATCGGAGATTCAGGAGCGTCGCGCCAGGGAGATAGCTCCCCTCGAAGAGAGGGTTCGAGAACTGGATCTCAAAAGGGCCGAGCACGATTCCGCGGCCAGGAGCCGCCTGGAAATTTTATCCGGAAAGATCGAAGCCCTGCAAGGAGACCTGGAGCGCCGGGAGCAGGAGTTTGTCCGTCAGTACGAGGCCTCGCGGAAAAATCTTTTAGATGAAATTTCAACGCTCGAGGCAAAGCTGGCTGACTTAAAAGCCTGCCGGCTCTCGGCAGTTCAAGCTCACCAGGCGCAGTCTTCGAAGGCGGAGCGGGATCTTTCGGCCAAGCAAAGCGAGCTCGAGCGCTTGAGCGCGGATTTTGAGTTGAAACAGAGGGCCGTGGAGGCGCAATTTGACCAGCAGGAGCGGGATTGCCGCATCGAGATCGCTTCCGCCCAAGAGGAACTGGAGAATTTAAAAATAAAATCGGTTGCTCTTGAGGCGGCCCGTAAAGAAGAATTCCGTTCCCTTGCGACGGAGCTGGAGAAAATGGAGCAAGGGTATCAACAGCAGATTCAATCGCTGGACACGCGTTATCGCAGGGAAAAAGAAGCATTGGAGCATGAATTGACCGGCGGGGCGCAAGGCCTGGAACAGGAGGTTCAGGCGCTGACCTTGGCGGTGGACAGTCTCGGCGTCCAGATTAAAGACGTGACGCTTGAAATTGACACGCTCAAGAGCCGGCGCGAAGTCGAACTCGCGGAGATGGAACGCGGCAAACGCCACGCTTTGGCCGAAGGGCGCTTGAAGCGCGGCGAGATCGCTCAGGAATTGCGTCAAGCGCGCCGGGCTTATCACGATCAATTGCGCGAGAAAGAGCATGAACTTTATCTGCTCCGGCTTAAAGTGGATTTGAGGTCCAAGAGAATTGAGGAACTGATTGAAGCTAAACGTCACGAGTTCGATACCTATGAGAAAGGCGCCGCGGAGCGGGCCGAACGCACTCTAAATTCTTTAAAGTCCAAGATTCACGAGTTGTTGGCCGCGCGCGACCGGCGGACCCTGGAGATTGAAAATTTGCGTTCCAAGCGCGGCGTAGCGAGCGATGAATTGGATAAAGCGCGCCGGAGCCTTGGCCCCGAGGGCCTTGGCCCCGAGGAGTTCATCGCTCTTCAAGCCCGCGCCCGCGGCCAGCTCGAGTCCTTTAAGTCGCGGATGGATGAACTTTTTAAGACGCGCGAGGCCGAACGCGCGCGGCTGATACAAATCGCCGGGCAGATCGAGCCCATGAACAGGGAGCTGAGCATGTCGCTGACCGGGCTTTTGATGAGTTGGGAGACCCAAATGCGCCGAATGGAAAATTTAATAAAGGGCATTGAAGAAAGTCCGTTTTGGAGGCATTAATATAGGGAGGGTATAAAGAAAGATTTATGGCTGAATCATTGCCGCCGAAACCGCCCATGCCGCCGCGCGCGGACGCTCCGCCCCAGACGCCGTCCGTGCGTCCGCCCCTGCCGCTTATGCCGCCTTCGCGCGCCGCGAACCTCGCCAATCGCGCGGGCGCGGATGTTTCTTTTCTTCGCGAGAAGGCCGAGGCCGACGCGGCCCAGGCGCGAAGGCGTCTGGAGGAACAACAAAAGGCCGACCAGGATATGATGGCCAAGAGAGACCGGGAATTAGCCCAGGTCAGGGCCTCGATGGAAGATAAAATTGACCGGCTTGAAAAAGCCCTTGTCCAGGAGCGTGAAAGATTGACGTTGTCCGCATTGAGAAATCAGGAAGAAAAAACTATCGGCCTTCGGGTCGAATCTAATTTAAAGGAAATTCAAGAGAAGCTTCGGCGCGATCAACGCGAACGCGAGCTTGAGATGACGCGTTCGAAACTCGAGACCCAGCTCAAGGAGATGGAAAAGAAGGTCGTTCAGGAGCGGGAAACCTGGGTTGAAGCGTTGAAATCGCAAATGGCTAAGCGCGATCTCGAGGACCGCGCCGTGGAGGAGCGTTTTAACGCCAAGTTGCGCGAGATAGAAACCCGTCTCGCCCAGGAGAGGAATCGCCTGGCCGCAAAGCTCGAAGAGAGGAACCGGGAATTAGAGCATGTGCGCGGCCAGACGGTGGTTATGGAGGAGGCCGTCAGAAGCGAGGAGCACAAGCGCGAAAGCCTGGCTCAAGTTCTTCAAGAGTATAAGCGCCGGGCGGATACGGCCGAGCGCGAATCTCAAGAGGCCCAAGCTCGCGTCCAGAAGGCGGAGGAAGAGCTTCAAAAACTCAGGGGGCGCGACGACGAGGCTCCGCGGTCTCGCGAGGAAATCCGGCGACTGCGTTTCCAATTAGACGGCGCCGAACGCTCCCTGCGCGAGCGTCAGGCCATGATCGAGCGCGCGCGTTCCGCCCTGGCTCATTTGCGGCGCGAGCGCGAGGAGCGGATTAAGACTTCCATCGAGCGTCAGGCGCTTGAAACCCAAGGGCGCGCTTTGGCCCAGGCGGTTGAGCGCTTGGAAAACCAGAAGCAGGCGTTGGCTCAGGAGGCCCGTCGCCGCTTAGGCGGTCTTGGGGCGCAAATGGTTCAGGTCAAGCGTTCCGCCGACGAGGAGATTCGCGCCAAAGAGGCCGTTTTAGAGAAGGCCGTGCGTAGCAACCACGAACTCGAGACGGAATTATTTCGGATTAAGGCGGACCAGCAATATCTTCTCGGGGTTAAAGAAGAAATTCGCGCCAAGCAAACGGCCCTCGATGAGCTTGGCAAAAGTCATCAACAACTTGAGATGGAGAACTACAAGATTAAGGCGGATTATGAGCATCTTCTTGAGATCAAGAAGAGCCTGGAAGTTGAAGTCGGCCGTTTGATGAACGCCGTGGACTTGGCCGGCAAGACCATGGCGGAATTACCTGGCGTGATTCGTCAAGCCGAGACTTCCCGCAAAGAGGCTGATTTGAAGTTTACCGAAGCTTTGAAGATTCAGGAAGAGGCCGGCCGCCGCCGGGAGGCGGCTGAACAGATTATCGCGGAGCAGAATGGGTTAAAAAGTCAGTTTGAGAACATGCGTTTACAATTCGAAGCGGCCGGGCGTGAGATCGAGGTTTTGCGTGAGTCCGAACAGCGCTTGGGCGTTGAATCGCAGGCGTTGAAAAAGGATTTGCAAGCGATGGCTCTTGACTCGGCTGGGCGGCGGGAATCATTAGAAGGGGCTCTCCAAGAGAAGGATCGCAAGCTCGATCAATTGAAAAAAGACCGGATTGAGGCCGAGGAACGCCTGAGTTTTTGGGCGGCCGAGAAGAAGGCTTCCGAGGAATTGTTGCGCAAGGCTCGCGAACAGCTCGATGCGTATGAGCGCGAGGCCCAGGCCGGCCGGCAGGCCGAGCGCAGGATGGCCATAGAGATCGAACAGGTTAAAAAGGAAGCCGGCCTGGCTCATGAGTCCTTAGAGAGGGCGGTTGAGGAGAATCGCCGTTCGACCTTAGTCAAAGAGGAGGAGACCAGGCTTTGGCAAAGCAGGGCCCTTGCGTTGGGCGAGGAGCTGTCCGCGCTTAAGACGCGATTTGTTCGTCTCGAGCAGGAATTAGCCGACGCGCATCGGCAGTGCGCGGCCTCGGTTCCGGCGGAGCAGGCGGCGCGGCTTAAAGAAGATTTGCGCCAAATGGAAGAAAACCGTAGGGCTTTGCAAGAGACGATGGAAAATTTAAGGAAATCGAATCAAGGGGAAATCGTTAATTTGGAAAAGGCTGTCTCAGATCAACGCGCGGCTTACGAGCAACGGCTCGCCGAGGCTCAGGCCGCTCTTGCCGCCGAGCGGCGTCCCGCGCCGGCCGGCCCTGCCGCTCTGAAGGCTCCGGCCAAGGGATTGGCTCGTCGCGTTTTGGGTTGGCTGTGGAAACCGGTGTAAGAATGGTAACCCTTCATAAGCTCAACGGCAAGGAGATCGTGATTAATTCGGAATTGATCGAGGCCGTCGAGGCGTCGCCGGACACGGTGGTGACCCTGGTGACGGGGAATCGTTATATCGTCAGGGACTCCGTTGAGGTCGTGATTGAAAAGATTCTTGAGTTCAAACGAAAAATTTACGAACAAACCGGCCGGGCCCCGCAGGGCTGGCAAAGCCTAAAGAAAAGTGAATAAGGTGAATAAATGGACATCGCCACAATTTTAGGGATTACGGTATTCGCCGGGATGGTGATCGGCACTATTTTTGTGGCGGAGGGCATCGCCGGATTCAAGCCTTTTTTAAATTACGAGGCGTTTTTCGTCGTGATGGGGGGGACCTTTTGCGCCCTGCTGGTCAATTATCCGCTTAATCAAATTTTGGGCCTGGGCAAGGTTCTTCGTAAAGTTTTGACGAATGCCAACGAAGGCGAAGAGGAAGGCACGGAAATTATCGCGACATTCGCCCACCTGGCCTCCAAATCGAAAAAAGAAGGATTTTTGGCATTGGAACCGGATATAAAAAAACTGCAAAATGATTTTTTAAAACGCGGCTTGCAACTCGTCATTGACGGCTCGGACCAGGATTTTATCCGCAATATGCTCGAAACGGAGCTCGGTTTTATTCGGGAGCGCCATAAGGTCGGCAGGGAGATTTTTAACGCGCTCGGCACTTACGGGCCCGCCTTTGGCATCATCGGCACGGTGCTCGGCATGATTTTGATGCTCAATTCGATCAGCGACGTTGAGCAGGTGCCCCGGCGCATGGCCTTGGCTTTGGCCGCGGCTTTTTACGGCCTGGGCTCGGGGTATCTTCTATTTTTGCCGATGGCCGGCAAGCTTCACCGGCGTTCGGAGGAGGAATTGCTCATCAAAGAAATCATTATTCGCGGAGTTTTGCTCCTTCAATCCAGCTCCACGCCGAGCGTGATCGAGGCCAATCTCAAGGCCTATCTCGATCCGTCTAAGCGCCTGCTGATTAGGGCGATGCCAAAGGTATAAAAATATGGTAACTGCCCAGGTCCCCTTGGATTCGTCATACCGGCGAAAGCCGGTATCCAGTGAAGGCAAATCCAAGGAAGGCCTGGATTCCGGCTTTCGCCGGAATGACGGGGAAAGGGGACCTGGGTAGTTACAAAATATGCCGCTTAAATCCAGAAATCTTATTGACGAGGACGACCCCAGGGTCTCTCAGATCGGCCATCCGGCTCCGCCGTGGCTGATTAATTACGCCGATCTGATGACCGAGCTGGTTTGCTTTTTTATTATTCTTTACGCCCTGTCGGCCGCGCTGAATAAAAATGTGCAAAAGGCCAAGGAACAGCTTGATGCGATGATGGAGTCCGGCAAGGTGGCGGGCGATGTCAAAATGACTAAGGAGGGGCTTCAAATTACTTTTGAGGAAAAGGGCGACACGGCCTTTTTTGAATCCGGCAAGGCGGATCTGACCTCCGGAATGACTGATTTGCTTGACCAGATTTCGCCTTCGCTCAAAGAGCTGACCGAAAAATTTGACATTTTGATCGAGGGTCACACGGACAATATTCCCATTCATACGGACCGGTACGCCTCCAATTGGGAGCTCTCCGCGGCGCGCGCCATCGAGGTGGTTCGCTATTTGATTGGACATCAGGCCCTGCCCCCGCCGCGCTTGGCGGCCGTCGGTTATGGAGAGTATAGACCGGTCGCGCTCAATGAAACGCCGGAAGGCCGCGCTAAAAATAGGCGCGTGATATTTTTCGTCAAGACGCAACCGACTAAATTTCAAGAGGGGAAATAGGGGATAACAAGAGGGTTAAGAGGGTCAAAAGGGTTAAAGGGGTTAAAAGGGTCAAGAGGGTCGAAGGGGTTAATGGGTCTTGCGCGGGGGGTTTTTTGGAGCTAACCTTAAAATAGCCATGAAAATAAGTTCTTTGCGCAATCAAGCCTTCATCGCCTGCATTGCCTGTGTCGCCTGCATTGCCTGTGTCGCTTTTTCTTTTGCCGAGAGCACCCTGCTCAAAGACGACTTGGCCGAAGGGCGGATTACGGACGTGATGAGGGTCAAGAAATTAATCGGCAAGAGCAGTTTTTTATTTTTTCGAAGTCCCAAGTACGGCCAATTTTTGGAGGGTTATATCCGCGGCATGATTACGGATTATGATGACCATCCCATCGAGGGCGTTTTGGTGCGTTCGGTGGTGACGTCCGTGGACACCCTCAAGAAGAAGAAAAAAGGGGAAGACGAACTTTTGGCCGAGGCGGGACTCGATGATGAGGGCACAAAAGAGAAAGTGGTGGAGCAAACGCCAAACATTGAATCGGGCCTGAGCGATGGGGATGGGGTTTACCGCCTGCATTTTTCTTTCCCCATTTTTTCCGGCAGGGTGGATATCCGCGGCAAAGTGCTTTATAGCCCGGACTGGAGTCAACAGCACGATGTTCTCGGTCAAGCTTATGAACCCCAGCAAAAAGAGTCGGAGTTTCGTCTGTATTATGACGAGAGAATTAAGCTATTGATTTTTGCCGAAGGAACCAGAAAAACCATTGTCCGTCCGGTGAGAAATCTCGGTTCCCAGGTGTCGCCGATTAAACTCAAAGGCGTTGAAAAACCTGAAACCGTGGAATCTTCCACCAACAAAGGCAAACCCGCGGCCCAAACGCCCCCCGGCCAAACTTCCCCCAACGCTTCGGCCAAACCACCCGGCGAAAAGAAAGGCGAAGACGAATTCTTCAAGGGCTTTAATTTCGGTCCGTAGAAATCTTGTAAGACTTTAGCGGTATGAAGTTTCCCGCTCATCCTGAGCCTGTCGAAGGATGGGCGTTCCCGCGGTCTTGGCTCATGGTTCGACAAGCTCACCATGAGCGGCTTATGCTGCGCCACGGACAAACCCCGCTCATCCTGAGCTTGTCGAAGGATGGGCGTTCCCGCGGTCTTGGCTCATGGTTCGACAAGCTCACCAT